>CALGJN010000190.1:0-7033 GCA_937920185.1 uncultured Cellvibrionales bacterium
ATGGTAGCGGCACTGTCCGCATAGCACTGCAACACCGAGCGCCCGCTTCGGCGATGGTTTTTTTGGTAACTGCTCAGCTTGGAAATCTAAAGTTTGGAACTGCATGGTTTGGAACTGCATGGTTGGGAAATCCACAGTTTGAAAATCGATAGTGAAATGAGGTTGCTGGGGATGACGCGGGCGCGAACGCGACACAACGGACTGCCGCGAAAAACCGGCTGCCAAGCGTGATCCTGGCGGTTGAAACAGCCACGGGTGCCTGTTCTGTCGCGCTCTCCAATGGCTCCGAAACTTATACCCGATACTCTGAACAGGCGCGTGCACATAGCCAGCTTGCAATGGGTATGGTGGATGCGGTACTGGCCGAATCCGGATGCAATGTGCGCGATATCGAGGGCCTTGGGGTAACCATTGGGCCGGGTTCATTCACTGGTTTGCGGATTGGATTTTCGATTATTCAGGGCTTGGCGTTTGCCATGGACCTACCCGTGGCGCCAGTGTCGACCCTAAAAACTCTGGCGGCAACCTACCAACGGGGTCGCGATGATGCACGAAAATCGGTATATTTAGCGGTATTGGACGCTCGCATGGGTCAATTTGCGGTCGGGGTTTATCGCTGGAACGGAGAGCAGTTGTCGACCGAAAGACACGATTGCCTGCTTTCGGCAAGCGCAGTGCACGCGTTGATTGATCAACTACAGCCAACGGCGCTGATTGGCGAGACGGAAAAATTATTGGCCGCGCAAGAAAACGATATTGCAGCGCGCTCGATGGACGTGAGCGAGCTTTACCCGCACGCTTTAGATCTCTATGGGTTAGCTGCAGAACAACACCGTCGTGGGTTGAGTATGCCGATCGAGGAGATCGAACTTTGCTACCTGCGTGGTACCGAAGCATGGACGAAACGGACTAGGGTATCGAGGGATGGATAGTTATCAAGCGGTCATATTAGCTTTAATACAGGGTTTAACGGAGTTTTTGCCAGTTTCAAGTTCCGGCCATTTGCTGTTGCCGAGCCAGATACTGGGTTGGTCGGATCAAGGATTAGCGTTTGATGTCGCGGTGCATCTGGGCTCGCTCGGCGCCGTGATCCTTTATTTCCGCCGAGATTTATTGCGCTTATTTGTCGCTTGGTGTCGGAGTTTTTGGCTCCGACGAGTATCCGCAGACGCGGTTCTAGCCTGGCAGTTGGTGTTGACCTGTTTGCCCGCGGCGGCGGCGGGATGGTTGTTTGCGGATATCATAGAGCAGCATATGCGAACGCTGTTGGTGATCGCCTCGACGACGGTACTTTTTGGCTTGCTGCTGGGTTGGTCTGATCGCAAGGGCGTCGGCGATAGATCGCTGGATAACCTCAGTTGGCGCGATGTCATATTGATTGGTTGCTCTCAGGCTCTAGCGCTGGTGCCGGGAACGTCGAGATCGGGAATAACCATTACTACGGCGTTGGCCCTCGGCTATTCGCGCGAGGCGGCGACCCGTTTTTCATTTTTGATGGCGATCCCAATTATTGCCATGAGTGCGCTGTACAAAGGCAGCGACTTGGTCATGGATGACTCGGTGGCGTGGGCGCCGATCGCCATCGGGATGGTGGTCTCCGCGGCCAGTGCCTATTTATGCATCGCCCTGTTTTTACGTGCTATACAACGTTTGGGAATGATGCCATTTGTGATTTATCGGCTGTTTTTAGGTCTCGCGCTGTTTGCATTAGCGCTGATCTAGAAGGCCGCTTGTTTATATTGGACGTTTGGAGATAGACCGTATGAACCCAGAGAAAACGGCGTTTAACCTTGGTTTGCGTGATTTTTTGGATAGCGCACCAACCCCGTTTCACGCGGTCTTAGAATTATCAAAGAGTCTACTAGCCGCAGGTTTTACGCGACTCGACGAGTCTGATGACTGGTCGCTGGAAGCGCCTGGGAAGTACTTTGTCACGCGCAACGATTCGTCGATCATCGCCTTTGTCAAAGGGGCTCAGGATCCTTTGGAGGGCGGAGTCCGCATGGTCGGTGCGCACACCGATAGCCCCTGCCTAATGGTCAAACCACAGCCCGACATCTATTCCAATGGCTATTTACAGCTGGGCGTAGAGGTCTATGGAGGCGCGCTACTGAATCCATGGTTTGACCGAGATTTATCGATTGCCGGACGGATTGTGCTGGAGTCCGACGAGGGTCGGCTATCGCAACAACTGATCGACTTCAAACGTCCGGTGGCGATGATTCCCAGTCTAGCCATTCATCTCGACCGAGATGCCAACAAAAATCGCTCGATTAATCCGCAAACTGATATCCCACCGATTTTGATGCGCGCGGAAAAGGACTGCAATTTTAAACAATTGATCGAAAAAACCTTTGCCCCCGCCGGCGCGCGGGTGGTGGATTATGAATTGTGTTTGTACGATGTACAGCGCGCGGCTGAGTTAGGCTTTGACAATGAATTTTTTTCCTCGGCACGGTTGGACAACTTGCTCAGCTGTTATATTGCAACGCAGGCATTGATCAACGCCGATGGCCAACATCACTGCCTGATGGTGTGCAGCGACCACGAAGAGGTCGGAAGCCTGTCGGCGAGTGGCGCCGATGGCCCATTTTTGGAAAATGTAGTGGCGCGTATGCTAGGTACACCGGTGAACCACGGTCGGGTATTGAATCGTTCACTGCTGATATCTTGCGACAATGCCCACGCCTTGCATCCGAACTTTAAAGCGCTGCACGACGGTCAGCATCAGCCGGTATTGAACGGAGGGCCGGTGATCAAAGTTAACGTCAAGCAGCGCTACGCGACCAATAGTTTAACCTCTGCGTTGTTTCGTAAGCTGTGCAGTGACGCCGACATACCGGTGCAGACCTTTGTCTCGCGCAGCGATCTGGGTTGTGGCAGCACCATAGGGCCGATTACGGCTGCGCGGATGGGTGTGCCGACTCTCGATGTCGGCGTTGCGCAGTTGGCTATGCATTCATGTCGCGAGACGGCTGGGGTCGACGACCCGATCCGCTTGGCTAGAGCGCTACAGAGCTTTTTTAATTTATCGGGTTCGCTGTCTATAGCAAGCGCCTGATTTCACTCTACGGGTACCGCAAAGATGTCTATTAAACACCGTGTTCTTACCGGGATAACAACCTCGGGCAGTCCTCACTTGGGTAACTATGTCGGGGCCATCAGGCCGGCAATTGTCGCCAGTCAAAGCGCCGACCACGAGTCATTTTTCTTTCTCGCAGATTATCATGCGCTGATAAAGGCGCAGGATCCCGAACGCCTCCACCAGTCGACTAAAGAAATCGCGGCAGCCTGGTTGGCGCTCGGCCTCGACACTCGCAAAGTGGTCTTTTACCGACAGTCGGATATCCCCGAAATTCCACAGTTAACTTGGTTGCTTACCTGCATGACTGCCAAGGGTTTGATGAATCGCGCGCACGCCTACAAGGGTGCGGTAGCGGACAATCTAGCGGCGGGTGAGGATGGCGATTACGCCATCAATATGGGTCTGTTCAGCTACCCAATATTGATGGCTGCGGATATATTGATGTTCAATGCTCAGATTATACCGGTGGGGCGAGATCAAATTCAGCATGTCGAAATGGCCCGCGATATTGCGCAGCGCTTCAACCACCGTTATGGCGAGTTATTCCAATTGCCGGCGGCACAGGTGGATGACAATGTCGCTATATTACAGGGTTTAGACGGCCGTAAAATGAGTAAAAGTTACGGTAACACTATTCCGCTGTTCACAGCGGAAAAGCAGTTAAAAAAACACATCAATAAGATTGTCACCAATTTACTCGAACCCGGTGAACCCAAGGATGCAGACACGTCGACGGTATTCCAAATATGGCGCGCCTTTGCC
The DNA here is from genome assembly GCA_937920185.1 of uncultured Cellvibrionales bacterium. GTDB lineage: Bacteria > Pseudomonadota > Gammaproteobacteria > Pseudomonadales > Porticoccaceae > TMED48. Next base: position 3,848 of record CALGJN010000190.1, read on the forward strand.
AATCAGCAGCAAACGGCAGAAATGCGCGTACGCTTTGCCGAGGGTATCGGTTGGGGCGAAGCCAAAAAAGAGCTCTATGAGTTAGTAAACGAGCAGTTAAGAGAGCCGCGGGAGCGCTACAATGAGCTATTACAGGATCCAGCACGTATCGAAAATGCATTGGCGGAAGGCGCCGAACGAGCGCGGGTAGAGTCGAGTGAGCTTATGCGGCAACTTCGCGATGCGGTCGGTATCAAGGCCCTGGCATGATATTTTCTAGTGACTTAAGAGGATACAAATGCCTGCTGAAGTCAACTTACCGTATAATCGAAAGCGACTTATTGAATAACACTTTTTGGAGTACTAAATGAACAGATTTACCTCTATCTTGGCGGTTTCTATGTCGAGTGTTCTGATGATCGGCTGTGGTTCGGGAGAAGGGCCCGACGCTTTAACGGAGAATCAGCAAAATTTGGTGGCCGAGCGGATAGCGCCGGTGGGTTCGGTGACCAAAGCCAGCGAGCTAGGCTCGGCGGCGCCGGTAGCTGCGATGGCGACAGCGGTTGCAAAAGTGGCGTTGTCGGAGGGTTCCGAGCACACCGTCCAAATGCTTAATTCCGGCGATGGCGGCAACATGATTTTTGAACCAGCTGTGATCAAAGTTTCCAAGGGGGATACCATCCATTTTAAAGCGGTCGATATGTCCCACAACTCAGCGTCTATCGATGCGTTTATGCCTTCGGGTGCTAGCGCCTGGGCTGGCGCGATGAACCAGGATATTAGCGTCACGCTGGATGTCGAGGGCGTCTATGTATACCAGTGCGATCCGCATGCAATGATGGCGATGATCGGCGTGGTGCAGGTGGGAGAAGCGGTCAATATAGAGGAGGTGCGTGGTGCTGCCGATCAGTACAAATCGAACTTTATGATGAATGCCGACCGGTTAACGAGTTATCTGGCGCAGTTGTGAGGGCCATGGGCATGTTGAGGCGCATAAAAAGTCTACCATTATATGCTCGAAGGGTGGCAAAGTTGCGCGGCTTGCCTGTACTCGTGGTTCTGTCCGCGATGTGTATGCTTACCGGCTGCGGTGAGAGTGGCATTACCGATGGCGTGGGTTCGAGCGTAAAAGCTGTACCAGCGGCGTCGCCTCAGGCGATCATTTATGCCAAACACTGCGTTGGTTGTCACAGTAGTGGCGTCGGTGGAGCGCCTGTGATGGGCGACGCGGCAGCCTGGGCGTCGCGCACCGCACAGGGGTTGGAGACGGTCTATGCCAACGCCATCAATGGCATTCGCGGCATGCCCAGGATGGGCACTTGCTCGTCGTGCAGCGACGCGGACATCAGCACCACCGTCGATTTTATATTGGAAAATAGTCAGTAGTTTAACGGCTGTAATCGCCCAATATGGGTAATTACAGCGCTGCTGCCAACGCCATCACCGCGGCTCCGCAGGGGCCACTGATGATGTGAGCGCCGCCTCTAGGTGAGTGCTTGAGGGCCCGCGTCGATGATTGCCTGTGACGGCGCGAACTTCTTGATGTTGTCGACGAACAGCGCAGCCAGCTTTCGAGCTTCGCTGTCGTATGCCGATGGGTCTGCCCAATTGTTCCTCGGATTGAGGTAGGCGCTGTCTACACCATCTATGTGACGAGGAATGTCGAGATTGAGTAACTCGAGGTGTTCGCTCGGGCACTTTTCCAATTGACCTTGTGTGATGGCGGTAATTATGGCTCGGGTCACTGGGATTGGAAAGCGCTTTCCTGCGCCGTTAGCACCGCCAGATCCTCCGGTCCATCCGGTATTTACAAGATAGACATTGGCGCCGAAATGGTCGATTCTACGCATCAGTAATTCGGCGTAAACGCTAGCGGGACGCGGCATAAACGGCGCGCCAAAGCAGGTCGAGAATGTCGGATTGATGCCCGCTGCGGCGCCAATTTCGGTGGAGCCGACGCGAGCGGTATAACCGCTTAAAAAGTGGTAGGCAGCCGCTTCTTTGGACAGCATTGAGACCGGAGGTAGCACTCCGGACACATCGCAGGTCAAGAAAATAATATTGCGGGGTTCACCCGCGCAGTTTTCCAGTTGGCGTTTGGCGACGTGCTCTAGCGGATAGCTGCAGCGTCCATTTTCGGTGATAGAGGTGTCGCTGTAGTCGGCAACCCGTTGGTCGCTGCTAACGGCAACGTTTTCTATAATTGATCCAAAGCGGATCGCGTCCCAGATTACCGGTTCATTTTTCTGGCTTAGATCGATGGTTTTGGCGTAGCAACCACCCTCTAGGTTGAACACGCTACCCTCGCTCCAGCCATGTTCATCATCGCCGATGAGGTAGCGGTTAGGGTCGGCAGACAGCGTCGTTTTTCCGGTGCCCGAGAGGCCAAAGAAAAGCGCTGTATCGCCGTTTTCGCCAACGTTTGCAGCGCAGTGCATGGCCATGACGTCGCGACTTGGCAGGAGATAATTTTGTACTGAAAACATCGATTTTTTTAATTCGCCGGCATAGCGCATTCCGGCGATTAATACCCGGCGTTGGGCGAAGTTAATCACCACAATACCATCGCTGTTGCTGCCGTCCCGCTCTGGAACGCAGGTAAAGTCCGCAGCGTGAAGAATTTCCCACTGCGGTTTTTGGGTTGGATTGTAGTGGTCGGTGCGGATGAACATATTGCGCGCAAAGAGCGCATGCCAAGCGGTCTGCGTGGTCACCCGCAGCGGAATAAAGTGCTCGGCATGTTGGCCAACGTGCAGGTGCGAAACAAATCGTTCTCGTTCGCCCAGGTAGGTATCGACACGTTCCCACAGGGCGTTAAATTTGTGTTCATCAAACGGTCGGTTGATATCACCCCATTCGATGTCGGCGGCGCAACTGTCTTCCTCGACGATAAATCGGTCTGCCGGCGACCGTCCGCTGCGTTCTCCCGTAGTCGCAAGAAACGCTCCTGTGGCAGCGAGTTGCCCTTCGCCACGTCGGATCGCAAGTTCGATTAATTCTGCAGAGCTAAGATCTTGATATACGGCCGCGTCGCCCATTAAATTTCCTCATTGTATGCCTTGCAGGCGCTTATTTTGATAGGATTTTGATCGCTAAGTATGCCAGAAATGCGCGTTTAAATCTAAACCAGTTTAATTCTGTGTGGGTCGGTAAGGTCGCCGCAGGAACTTTTTTTTGAGTTAGTGTAACGACGTCTTTTGCTCCTCA
>CALGJN010000191.1:0-1896 GCA_937920185.1 uncultured Cellvibrionales bacterium
TAATCGACCACTGCCCTCCGATGGCTGGCTATCGATAATGATAGGCAGACTTAGAACGGTACCTATCGATCAAGCGCCTTTATTTGATGGGTGTTGTATTGCGTGCCGATAGGGAAGCAGGTAAAGCTAACTTTAGGTAAAGCGATAGGTTAGTTAATAAACGCAGGCAATCAATGGCCGCATTTAATTAATGGCTGCGGTGCGATAGTAAAAAGTGGCACAAAAGTGACGCCCGAATGTTATCTCGTATAGCGTTATGAAGAAGTTTGCATTGGGTCGCTGCGCTAACTAGCTGTATCGAAACGCGATAGCCGAAAGCACACCAGGAGGTATAGAACCAATGAAAAAGGATAATTTCTCTAGACTCATCGCCGGCTATAGCTTGCTCGAGACGCTCTCGTATTTGGCACTTGTAGCTGGCATCGGCATGAGCGTGCTGCCCGAGGTCGAGCAGCGTAATTTTGATACGCGTATTGAGGGTGTTGATGCCACCGCGAATATTATCTTAAAAGCCATGGGTCGTCATTACCGCAGGCATTGCGCTAGCGGGGCGATACCCGCGATAACGGTTGACGGTTTGGTTTCCCAAGGCATGCTCGACTATCTCCCGCAGGCAAATCCCATTGGCAGCGCCTTTACCTTAGAGATTGACACTGATCGCGCGAGTCCAATACTGCGCGTCTCGTCGACGTTTAACGATGCCCGTCATGCCGCTCGTGTTTCGGGCTTTAATTCACGCGCGGGTATTAGCGCTACTAACGTGGTCTGGGAGATCAATCATCTGATAGGTTCGGGCGCGACAAATTTACATACCCAAGAGGCTAACAACATGCTCAACACGACGACAAACTCAAGGTGCTAAATCACCCTTTGACACGCTGAGTCAACCTGCAAGGAGGCACTACTGCATGCATCACCACCGTAGACATATCGCTCGAATCGCCGGCTTCACCTTGGTGGAGTTGATGGTATCCTTGGGCGTTGTTGGCGCCATAGCCGCCACCCAAGTGCCGATCTATATAGAACAAGAGTTGCCGCAGCGCCTGGCGCTCGAAACTAAGACCGACGTCGAGTCGATCAAGACCGCAGCTAACAGCTATTTTATGGCGAATGGCGACTGGCCGGCCGGTCTCAATAGCCTTATTAATGCGGGTTACTTGCCGGCGGCATGGCCGACCACAGGTTCACCCTACAGTCTGTCGATCAACGCGCCAACCGGTGCCAATACATCTGCCACGCTAGTAGTGTCGATTGACACCCTCTCGGCAAGGCAGGCCAGTTACCTTAATCGGCAATTGCCCTACGCGACGATTGCCACGGATGGTGTCACGGTTGAAACCTCGATGGGTCAACCAACCCTCGGGGCGATACAGGCCAACTGGCTGTCGCGGACATATGACAATAACTGCGGCACCGGTGGTAACGATTGCAACACCATGCAAACCGATATCGATGCGGGCGGTAACAACATCAACAACGTCGCAAGTATCGACGCCACTAGAGTCGAGATTGTCGATCCGAACGCGGCTGCAAACACCCCGGTTGCATCAATCACTGCTAGCGGTTCAACGCTCAATTTGAGCGATGGGGTAAACGTTAGCGGGGGTTTAACCGTCGCGGGCGCGATTGATGCCCAGGATAGCCTTACCGTGGATGGTACGCTTGAAGCTAAAAACGATCTGATGGTAGATGGTAATCTCGACGCTAAAAACAATGTCACCGTCGGTGGCGAGTTGCATGCTAAAAATGACGTCACCGTGGATGGTGATCTCGATGCGAAAAAGAATATCACCGTGGGTGGCAAGTTACACGCTCAAAACGACCTCACTGTGGAGGGTAAGCTCGACGCTAAAAAGAATGTCATCGTGGGTGGCGAGTTGCATGCTAAAAACGACG
>CALGJN010000192.1:0-1953 GCA_937920185.1 uncultured Cellvibrionales bacterium
GCTGCACTGAATTATCGCCGATGGCACCGAATACTCGAGGAGAGTCTATGATAGCCATAAAAGAGTACGCCGCTCGGCGCCGAGATTTGATGAGCATGATGGAGCCAAACAGCATTGCTGTGGTGGCTTCTGCGCCGGAAAAAGTACGCTCCAAAGATACCTACTATCCGTATAAACAGGATGCTACTTTTACTTACCTGTGTGGATTTCCCGAGCCGAGCGCGGTGATGGTGTTGATCCCCGGCCGCGAGCAGGGTGAATTTTTGGTGTTCTGTCGAGAAAAGGATCGATTAAAAGAAACGTGGGATGGTTTCCTGCATGGTCCCGAGGGCGCACGCGATGACTACGCAGCAGACGACGCCTTTCCAATCATCGACATCGACGAAATTTTACCGGGCTTACTCGAGGGCCGCGGGCGGGTTTACTACGATATCGGTAAAGATGCCGAATTTGACAAGCACTTGATGGAGTGGATCACTAACATTCGTGATCAACGAGCCCGCGGCGCGGTCCCTCCGGGTGAGTTTGTCGACTTGGGTTACTATGTCAACGAGATGCGATTGTTGAAAAGTGCTGGCGAAATAAAACTCATGCGTCGCGCGGGGGCAATATCTGCAGGCGCTCACCGACGGGCTATGCAGGCCAGCCAACCCGGTCTTTACGAGTATCAACTGCAGGCCGAGATCGAGCATGAATTTGCCTTTCATGGCGCTACCGGGCCGGCCTATACGAGCATCGTCGGTGGTGGCCGGAACGGCTGTATTTTGCATTACATTGAAAATCGCTGTCGTCTGTTAGACGGCGATTTAGTGTTGATTGATGCCGGTTGCGAATATCTAGATTATGCCGCCGATATCACGCGAACATTCCCCGTGAACGGACATTTTTCTGCGCCTCAGGCGGCGGTCTATGATGTTGTGCTGGCGGCTCAGGCCGAGGCCTTTCGATCGATCGCTCCGGGCATTGCCTACAATTGCGCCAATGAAGCGACGATCAGCGTGATCACGCAGGGCTTGGTCGACTTGGGTATCCTTGATGGCGACGTCGACGACTTAATCGCGCGTGGCGCGCACCGCGAGTTTTATATGCACAACGCCGGACATTGGTTGGGTATGGACGTTCACGACGTCGGTGACTACAAGGTGGATAAAAGCTGGCGCGATTTAGAGGCTGGCATGGTGTTGACGGTTGAACCGGGCATTTATATTGCCCCCGACAATCTCAATGTCGATCAACAGTGGCGCGGTTTGGCGGTGCGTATTGAGGATAATGTAGTAGTTACCCGCAACGGCTGCGAGCAAATTACTGCCGATGTACCCAAGGAGCGCGTCGAGATCGAGCGGTTGATGGCCAGTTGATGGCGCGACGATGCCAGCGGTAGGTGGTCGGTCTCGACAACCGGATTACGACCTGGTCATCGTCGGGGCCGGTATGGTTGGTATCAGCCTGGCCCTGATGTTAGCGCGCCAAGCTCACAATTGGCGGGTGTTGATTGTGGAGGCCCGCGCGGCCGACGAGGACGCCAGCGAGCTGAGTTTTGATGCTCGCTCGACGGCACTCTCCTCGACTACCCAGCAAATTTTTCAGCAACTTGGTGTCTGGCAAGGGCTGCAACGGCACGCTAGTGCGCTCGATTGTATCCATGTGAGTGACCGCGGTTATCCGGGGATCACGCGCATTACCGCCGGCGATGCTGGTGTCGATGCGCTGGGTTATGTGGTCGAAAATCATCATTTGAACGCTCAGTTGGCGCGCCAACTGAGCGAGAAAAAAATCGATGTTCAGCGCTCCAGTCGAGTGTCGTCGGTGACGCTCGGCACCGAGGGGGTTCACCTCAAGCTCGGCGGAGAAGCATTGCCACTGTCGGCAAAACTGTTGATTATTGCTGACGGTACCGGCTCCAAAACCGCCGCCGGTCTTGGTTTTGAGACTGCCGTGAAGGACCACCAGCAA
>CALGJN010000193.1:0-11223 GCA_937920185.1 uncultured Cellvibrionales bacterium
CAACTATTTTACCGTCCAGACCGTCCAGACCGTCCAGACCGTCCAGACCATCCAGATCGTCCAGATCGTCCAGATCGTCCAGACCATCCAGACCATCCAGACCATCCAGACCATGCGGATGTCTCGTGATAAGCGAGCGTGAAAAACTATCGGCTAAAAATGCACTGTTTTAATAGAGTGAATGTAATAGGGCATCTATAGAAGGGCCGTCGCAGTGACGCTTTTATGGTGCGCAGTAATCTGATGATGCAGGCAAGACGAGATGCGCATGGTGGTTTTTCTCGTCACCTAGCTCGTTTTTCGACGCCTTAACGGCCGATTAGGGTCTGCAGTTTTTTGTAGCTGGGTTGTAGTTGGCGATAGAGGTTTTGGTAGACTTGTCGGTAGAGTTGCTGGTACGTGGCATGGTTGGTGGGGTCGGGGTAAAAGGTTTTTGAAGTGCGCGTCATGTTGGCGGCTGCATGGGTAAAGTCTGGATACAGACCGGTGCCTACTGCAGCGGCAATGGCAGCGCCCAGGCCGGAGCTTTCAAAGGTATGTGGCCGCGATACCGGCAGACCGAAAATATCGGCAGTGATCTGCAGAATACTGTCGCTCTGTGAACCGCCTCCAGATGCCACCAGTCGCTGGATGCGTTGGCCGCTGCGTTTTTCGACCTGCTCCATACCCTCGCGCAGGGCGTAGGTCAGTCCCTCGATCATCGCCCGATATAGGTGCGCGCGGCCGTGTTGTTCGGTAAACCCAATGATCGCGCCGCGCGCTACACCGGCGGTATCATCAGCGCTCGGTGACCAGTAAGGCTGCAACATCAGTCCGGCAGCACCGGCGGGAACCGCATCGAGCAGATCGTCAAACAGGGTTTCTGGCGTTACCCCGCGCTCGGCTGCGAGTTGTTGTTCGCGCAGCCCAAATTCGCGTTTAAACCAACTCACCATCCAGTAGCCACGCTGAACCACGGTTTCGATGTTAAAGCTGTTCGGCACCACGCCGGGATAGGCCGGATGCGCCGAAATTGCTTCAAAGTAGCGTTTACTGGTGACATTAAACGTGGCCAGGCTGCCAAAGCTGAGGCTGCCAGTGTCACTTTCGACACAGCCTGAGCCGAGCACTTCGCAGGCCTTGTCCGAGCCCGACGCAATCAGCGGCAGGCCCACGGGAATACCGGTCTGTTCGCAGGCTTGAGCGGTAATGTTGCCGAGGAGCCCGCCAGCGGTAACCAGTTCCGGCAGCATCTGACGCTCGACCGGCAGGGCACGCCAGGTCCAGTCGCGCTCGTCTGCCCAGCGCTGGCGTTTAAAATCAAACGGCAGATAGCCCACTTGACTGGCAACAGCATCGCTGTAGCAACCGGTGAGCCGCTGCACGTGATAGCCCGACAGCAGCAAGTAGTGGGCGGTCGCCGCCCAGTTGTCCGGTTCAAACTGCGCCAGCCAGTTTGACTCTGCCGACTGGTGAAAGGCATCTACCGAAGACTTAACGCCGAGCGCGCGCATTGCCAACGACTCCAGTCGACCGAGTGCTGGACGACTGTCGACCTTGCGTTGATCGAGCCAGCTAAAGGCCGGGCGCAGGGGTTCACCGGCGGCATCCAGAGCTACCGCGGTGGCCCGTTGGGTGGTCACCGATACCGCTGTAATCTGTTCGCGAGCAATCTCCAGTTGCGGCCACAACCCCTGGCAGGCATCGCATAGCGATTGCCAAAAGTATTCGACCCGCTGTTCGGCCCAACCCGGTTGGGTGGAGAAGTAGGGATCAAGCGCGATGCTGTGCTTCGCCAACAATTCGCCCCGGGTGTCAAATAGCATCGCGCGAACGCTCTGGGTGCCATTGTCGATACTCAACAGATACCCTTCAGGCGGAGGCGTCATTACGCGGCTCTGGCAGGCTGTAGAAACGTTGGTAGATGGATAGATAGCGCTGTAATTCAGCGTCCCAACGCGCAGTATCCCAGCCGAGCTCCTGTTGGCAAATACGCTGCAGCGTGGGAAATAATTGCGCGCCAGCGTCGGGCAATACCATGCCCAACCGGGTGCGGCGAAGCAATAGGTCGTCGAGATGCTCGACCGCCTCGTGGCGGGTCGCCCAGCGGCACTCGACGAGACTATAGGTGGAGGTGCCGAGCAACGCCCTGGGGTCTTCTGCGGTTTCGGTCGCCTCGTTTGAAGCGGCTGGGGTGTCGTCGTTCATCCCGGTTGCAGGGTAACTGATATTTAGCACCGACTCGGCGAATTGCCCATAGCGACCGATGAGGACTTGGGCGCGAGCCGGTGCGTTGGGCAGCAGCGTCTCGGGGCTAATAATGGGCGCATCAAAGAAACGCTTCTCGGCGATGCGCGGTGGGCTGGGCAATCGCTCGCTAGCGGCGTTGAGTACGTCGATGGCGATCAACCGAAAGGTAGTTAATTTTCCTCCGCTGGCGGTGATCAGACCTTTGTCGGACCAAATTGCATGATCGCGGCGCTCCTTGGAAGGGTCTTTTGAACGCTCCGAACCGATGACTGGGCGAACCCCCGCCCAGCTTGAAATAATATCCTCTCGGGTCAACGGCTGGCTGGGGAATTGGCTGTTGTAGCCGGCGCATAAATAGTCTATCTCGGCCTGCGAAATTGATGCCTCGATGTCTAAGTCCTCGGCATGATCGAGATCGGTTGTGCCGATGACCGTGCTACCCTCCCATGGGTAGACGTAAACGCCGCGCCTGTCCTCAGGATGAAAAAAGGTAAATACATCGCTGATCGGAATGCGCGCGGCGGGAATAATGAGGTGGCTGCCTCGCAGCGGGCGAATCCGTTTTTCTGGGTTGACCCGGTTGCGCAGCCGATCTGCCCAGGCGCCGGTAGCGCTGACCACGCTCGCGGCGCGCAGCGTTACCAGCGCGTCAGTTTTGGGGTCCTGCACAATTACACCGTGGACCTCGTCGTTGTCAATTAATAGGTCTTTTACCTGCGTGTAATTGAGCGCACTGGCGCCGTTGGCGATGCTCTCCTGCAACAGGCGCAAGACCAGTCTCGAGTCATCGGTCATGGCATCGGTGTAGCGGTATGCGCCGCTGAGTTTATCGTTGTCTAGCCCGCTGAAGCGCGCTTTCAGGTTGGCTACAGAGCAAAACTGCCGATCGTTAATGCGCGCTAAGATGTCGTATGCAGTGAGTAAAAACCATACTGCCCAGCGCCCCGGCCACTGGTGGCGCACCAGCGTGAGGTAATAGTCGATACGCTCGACCAGCCCCGGCACTTCATCGAGCAGGCGTTCGCGTTCTTGCAGCGAGTCGCGGGTCAGGGCCCAGTCGCCAGACGCCAGATAGCGCAATCCGCCATGAATCATTTTTGAAGAGCGGCTAGAGGTGCCCCAGGTATAGTCCTGTTGCTCTAACAATAGGCACCGATAACCGCGGCGCGACGCCTCGCGCAATACCCCAGCGCCGGTGATACCGCCGCCGATTACGATCACATCCCATTCGCTGGAGTCGCCATTGCGCAGGCCGTCAAAAAAATCGTCGCGGCGGGGGAAAGAGCTGCTGCTAACGCTCATTTGAGGTCGGCTGGTCGAGGAGTAGCGCGCCGGGGTTCATCTGACCGCGGGGGTCAAACAGCTTGCACAGTTGGTTGATGGCAGCAATGCCCAGCGCGCCTTTTTCAGCTTCGAGATAGTCGCGGTGATCTCTGCCGACGCCGTGTTGATGACTGATGGTGCCGCCGCAGGCGACGATTTCGCTGGCTCCAGCGGCCTTAATTTTGTGCCAGCGCTGTAGCGCTTCGGCATAACTGGCGCCAGGTCTAAAGACATAGGTGGTATAGATGCTCGAACCCTGCCGATAGACATGCGACAAATGGGTATACGCCAGCACGCGTTCACCCTCGTCGGCCAGCGCAGTGCTAATCGCACGCTCTACGCGCTCGGCAGTATCGGCTACCGACGACCAATCTACCGCGGTCTCCATGGTGTCGACCGCGTAACCGGCATCGCCGAGCGGATCGCGCAAATAGGGCGCATGAAAGCGGCCCTCGTGCCAGTGTTCGCCGAGGCCTTGGATGTCTTCAATCGCACCGTGCTCAGCGCACATCTGATGTGCTATGCCTAGGCTGGCAAGGCACTGCTGCGCGGAGCCAGTAGCGGCGAGGGTGAGCATAACGTGGCCCATGCCGACGCCATCGGGTTTCTCGCCTTGGCCCATGGCCAGTAGGCTGGCAGTTTCCATCGGATTACTGAGTCGCAGCATCGACAGCGCCACTCGCCCATGCACTAGCGCCATCGCGAGCTTTAATCCGGCCTCCCATGAGCTTAAAAATACTACTTTAAAATGTTCTTCCTCGGGTTGTGGCGAGACTCTCAGCGCAACTTCGGTGATAATCCCCATGCGGCCTTCGGAGCCGAGCACCATCTCGCGAATATCGGGCCCCGCCGAGGAGGCCGGCAGCGTTGGGATATCCAGCGTGCCAGCCATGGTCTCCATTCGGCCACCGGCGAACAGCTGTTCTATGCGACCGTAATGGAGAGATTGCTGGCCGCTTGAGCGACTCGCGACCCAACCGCCAGCGGTAGAGAACTCCCACGACTGCGGGTAGTGCCCAAGGGTATAACCATGCTGCTGCAACTGTGCCTCGATTCGCGGCCCAGTGGCTCCCGCGCCAAACGTTGCCAGTAGGCTGTCGTGATCGACGCGCATCAGTTCGTCAAAGTCGACCATGTCGATGGTCAGCAGAGGGCGCTTGTCGGCGTCTGGGTTGATGTGTCCGACCACTGAAGTGCCGCCACCATAGGGGATCACCGCAATGTTTTGCGCCTCGGCGTAGTCGAGCAACTGGCGCACCTGTTCGGCGCTATTGGGGGTTGCTACGCCATCGGGGAACACCCCAACGTCGCCGCTGCGCATCGCTAGCCAATCCGGTAGGCTCTGGCCGCGGGCATGGCGAACGCGGGCCTCGGGCGAGATGTCGATCAGTGGGTGGTCGCCAAGCCGCGATGCCGGTACCTGCGCGATTACTTCGTCTAGAGTAACCACTGGGAGTGGGGTTGGGCTGCCCACCAGCATCTCTAGCAAATTGCGCAAGCTCGATTTGACCTCGACCGGTACCGCATCATTTTCCATTCCCCAACCGCGCCATCGCTTCATTGCTGACCTCTTTTGTTATTGACTTGAGAAAGTACCCACCGCGGCCAAGTATAGACCGTTAATCGACATTGTGGGCAAGGATCTTTGCTGGTAAATCCACGCATCAATACACGCGCTACTAAAGCGCTTGATACGCGCCTGTTTTCTTTGGCGGCGTTTTTGGGCGGTTCGTGGCGGGATTTATTTAGCCTTTAATGTCTAGCATATACTGTGCTACTGCCAATTGGGTTTTACGATCGAGATAATTTTGTGGCGGCATTTCTGGAAAGTCGGACCGCCGCTTTAGCGGTGCGTCGATGTAGTCGGCAAGCGCCTCGGGGTTGTCTCGATAGAGCGCTTGAATGACCTGCACCGGCGGACCTATAAGGTGGCCCGCGTAACTGTGGCAACCGGTGCAGATACCGAGGTAGGCTAACTCGCCTCGCTCGTGGTCTGAAATCAATCGATGCTCAGCACCCATTGGCAATAAGTAATTGGCTATAGCGTTGGTATTATCAAACGCACAGTCAGTAAAATCGCCGATGCCAACGCTGGCATAACGCTGACGGTTGAGAATGCAACTGCCTTTGGTGGCGCCTATTTGAAAGATGTCGATATTACCGCGATGTAATTCGGTCAATGCAAACGCTTTGATTGCATCGATTGTATCGAAGCCGTTGTTGAACATGACGTTGTCGAGAATCATCGCACGATCGGCATTGGGGTCCGATTGCGGGTCGAGCGTCAACCCAGAGGCGTTGCCATGATCGGTGATCAAGATGCCAGCGGTCTTGTGATTGCTAATGATATTACCTTCTACGATGACCTCGTCGGCGGCCATAATCAGAATGCCGGTGCCGGCGGGGATGCCGGCTACCGTGGAGCCTGGCAGTGCAAAGTTGGGTGTGTTGTTGTCGAGAATGAAATTATTGCGAATAATGATATCTCGAGCATCTTTGATCGGTAGGCCGGGGGTGATAAAAGCCAGAATGCCACCGGTATTGTGATGCGCGTGGTTGTGCTCGACGATGGCATGACGGCTATTTTCAATCTCTATTCCCGCGACATTGTTAAACACCTCGTTGTAGGCAACGTGGATGTTGTCACTCATGCCGACATAGATTGCCGCATCGGCTATGCCGGAGATGACGTTGTGCTCGATCAAGCCGTTTTTACTGAATTGAGGAAAGATACCGTAAAGGCCAGTGTCGACGATGATGTTGTTGCGAATTTCAAAATTATTTCCGGCTTGACTCATGATGCCATTGCCTTTGTAGCGAACAATTTTAAAGTTTTCGATGACAATATTGTTGCCTGAATAGAGGATTGCATCATTGAGTTTGCCCAAACCGTCAAGCGTTGCCCTCTGCCCTTCGATGATGACGCCCAAAAAGTGTATGTCGTCTTTGTCGATATACACGGTCTCCGAATAAGTCCCCGGCATCACTCGAATGGTGTCACCCGATTGGGCTTGGCGGACTGCGCTCTGGATCGACTCGCCGGGATTGACTTGGTGAGTGACGCCAATCCCCAACCGACTGGTAATCACCGCGCGCAGTGTGCTGCCGGGATTGTCCGTGGCAGTTTGTCCGTTGGACGGTGGTTCGTTGAGCATTTGAAAACCGTCGGTATAAGCAACATCCAGAGGTAGGTCGGTGCGCTCTAAAGCGCTGGTGTGCTGATTGCCAATACCCCAGCCGACCACAAAAGCGAGTAGCACTAATGATGCGGCGAACAGTTTAAATCGGTTCATGGCTATTCTCGACGTGTTTCATCGGCAGTCCCGATGGCAGGTGTTTGGGCGTTTTGGGTACCAGGCTTTGGTCGGTCAAGGTGTTCATAAATTCCACCAATAGATCCAGTTCGTTGTCATTTAGGTTCGGCTCTGAGATATGCCAATGGAGCAGTAACTTTTCGTTTTTGGGCACCGCATGGCCACGACCGAGCGTGTAAAACTCGGTTGCCTGGCGCAGCGTGGTAAACCGACCCGAATGCATGTAGGGCGCGGTGGTGGCAATATTGCGCAAGGTTGGCACCCGAAAACCGCCGCGCAAGGTCGCTGATTGATAGGTCGCCTGAGCACCGATATCACGCGGTAAATCCGCCGGTTCTGGGGTGCCGATCACGGCGATTTGTTGATTGGTAAACAGCGGCGGAGTGTGGCATTGGGTGCAGCGCGCGACAAACGAGCGGAACACGTTTAATCCGGCTATCTCGCGGTCGTTGAGCGCCTTGTGATAGCCATGGGCATATTGGTCATAACGGCTATTAAGCGAGATCAATGAACTTTGAAAGGCGCTCAATGCCAACACGACATGGTCGATACTTATCGAGGGCGTATTGTCTATAAAGGCCTGTTTAAACAGTCGCTGATAGGTTGGCACGCGATTTATGGCGGCGAGCATAGCTGCGGGGCTATTGCCCATTTCTGTAGGGCTGAACAGCGGGCCGGCGATTTGTTGTTCGTAGCTATCGGCGCGCCCATCCCAGTTGAAACGGGTGAGAAATGTGCTGTTCCATAGCGAGGGCGCCGAGCGCTTTTGACGCTGACCATCGATTCCAACGCCGCGGCCCATTCCATCGCTAAAACCGCGTGCCGGATTGTGGCAGGTTGCACATGACAGGCTGTGGTCGGCGGACAGGATGGGATCAAAAAATAGCAGGCGGCCGAGGTCTATTTGCTGAGGACTAAAGCCATCGCGGTGCGCGGGCAATGCGCTTTTGAGTCCGCCCAAGCCACTGTTTTGTAGTGAGTCGTAGAGTTGATAGCGATGGCGCAGTCGGCATTGGTTGTTTTCTCGCAGGATAAAACTTGGCGGGCAGCTCTCGCTGAGCTCGATGGTCTGGGAAAGTACTTGCGCCGATGATATGAGCAACAGGCCGACGCTCAGTACGCCAACGATGTGAGTCGCTAATAGGCGTATTCGCGAGTGCCCGCTGTTGCGCGCTGCATACGAGGTGTTCAATGTTGACATGAACCGTTGCCTGTGCCCTTAGAGCCAGGCGTTGATGCCAACGCGCTGCTAAGGCACTCTATTATCCCTGTCCATGATAGTACTACTAAGCGAGTTCGTTTTTCAATGTTTAACTCGCCGCGTATGACGCGTCTTTGGTGGTCTTGGTGGAGTGAGTATTTGGTGGGTACGCAGGGGTGGTGTTGCGCGATTCGCACAGCCTTCGTCTAGATTGGTCAGTGACGAATGGCATCGATCTAGGTCTTTGGCATGCGTCCTTAAAAATCTGCACATTCGTAGCATCGATTAAAATGCTAATGTGGCACGAGCGCGCGTTGGTAAATTAAAGAATTGAGAGCTAGCTCACACTTTTCAATTCTTATTCTTGAAAAAGTTCCTCTGTTACTCCAATATTTCAGCGAATGTCAGAGTGTATTTTTGGTCAAGCAACAGCCGCTAGATTAATGCTTGCCCGTTGCCCGTTGCCCGTTGCCCGTTGCCCGTTGAATATTCGCACAGCGAAGGTCTTGCTTGGTCGCGGTTTAATTTAGCCATTAGTCAGGCATTATCAACTTCGCCATGGAGGCCCTGTGAATCATATTTTTAATACAATCCTGCATATTTTCGACCACTGTCTTTGCCCTGAGATGACGTGATTCATTTCTTGTTTTTCCCCATTTATCGAGCACAAAATGAAGAGAGTGCATATGATTAGTTTATCGCTGTTGAGGCATAACCGAGCTACATTAGCAGCTTTAGGATTGTGGTTATTAGCTGGCTGTGCGACCGAGAGCCACAGAGTATTGGTCGTTGAAAAAGTTGCATCCCATGGGACGAGTTACGATGGGCCCAAAGCGACTTTGGTGGTGGGGGATTTTCAAAATAGATCGACTTATATGCAGGGTCTGTTTTCCCCGAATACAGATCGTTTGGGCAATCAAGCTAAAACAATTTTAAAAACGCATATCCAACAAACCAATCGTTTTAATATCGTTGACCGCCAAAATCTGCAGCAAGGTGAGCAAGAAGCCAAGTTCAGTGGCCTGACGCAAAATATTCGGGGAGCGCGCTTCACGGTGACCGGCGATGTGACTGAGTTTGGTCGCAAAGTCACCGGCGATCAGCAGCTATTTGGAATTTTAGGCCAAGGAAAAACTCAAACAGCGTACGCAAAAGTATCGCTCGTTATCGTCGATGTACTGACTTCAGAAATTGTTTATTCCACCCAAGGTGCGGGTGAGTACGTTATGAATAACCGTGAAGTAATGGGCTTTGGTGGCACGGCTTCCTTCGACGCAACGCTCAACGGCAAGGTATTAAATTTGGCGATAAAAGAGGGCGTTAACAATATGGTGCGCGATCTTCAAGACGGTATTTGGGTGGTTGATTAATGATTCCTTCAATCGTACGCCATCCTAAAGCGGTTTTCTTAACCATTGCATTGTCAACCTTACTGGCAGGTTGTGAGGCAACCCCTCTATATCACTGGGGCGAGTATGAGAGCTTGATATATAACGGCTATACACAACCTGGTTTGGCCGATGCCAATACGCAAATTGAAAAGTTAGTCGCCGACATTCAAAAAGCTGACAGTTTAGGAAAAAAAGTAGCGCCGGGTATTTTTGCGCATTTAGCCTATATGTATGCGATAGAAGGCGAAGTGGCCAAGTCTAACGATGCGTTTGTTAACGAAAAGTCCCTGTACCCCGAATCCGCCAAATTTATTGATGGAATGATGTCGCGGGCGACAGTGCTATATAAAGCAGGTGATTTATGAGTTTTTTTGACAACCGTTTAAAGTTACTTTTGATCGTTTCGGTAGTTTTTGTTTCGGCATGCGCGACGCAGCAACCCTACGATTATACAGCCCTACAAGAAAGTGCACCTCGCTCCATCGTTATCATTCCTCCCAGTAACAATACCGTCGAGGTCAATGCGCCCTATATTTTCTTATCGACTATTTCTAGACCACTGGCCGAAAAAGGCTATTACGTGTTTCCAGTTTCTGTGATTGATCAATTTCTTAAAGAAAATGGTCTGCAGACCCCGGCAGAGATGAATACTATTCCCCTGGAAAAAATTGCACAGCACATTGGCGCTGACGCGGTGCTTTACGTAACTATCGATAACTGGGGACAAAAATATCAGATATTGGCATCGACAACCATTGTCACCTCGAAGCTCAAGTTGGTTGATATTAAAACTGGTATGACGCTTTGGGAGGCCACAGCCCATGCAGAAAAATCTTCAGATTCTGGCAGTGGGAGTCTCGCAGGAGCGCTTATCGCTGCCTTAGTGACGCAAATTGCGGGGTCAGTGATGGATCAAACCCCCCAGGTGTCGAGGTTAGCTAACAACTTGGCGATCAATAACGGTAAGAGGGGCTTATTAAACGGGCCTTATGCGCCACTGAAACTTAAAGAATGAGCTACGCACAGGGTAAAGCCAAAGCAGGTGTTTTTCGTCGATGCGACTGCTAATTGCTCGCTTGTAAGAGGCGTTGCCGAAAAATCGGCAGGCGCTGTCGATAGTCGTCCAGCCTCCCCAAATGCGCAGGATTAGAGGAGCGGGTTAGAGTTGTATTTTCGATAGCTATATTAAATGTTTTTGAGTTTCCCTTATTTTACCAGCCTAAAATAGCATCGTATTTTTATAATCTATTAGCAAGCTGCGTGGGTCATGTTTTTATGCTTTGATTCGACTATCGGCGCTTAAACCCCGTGGGTGTCGGGTTGATTATCTCGTATGAATTGAACCGAGGATAGGCTCTATTGTGCATGCCGCTGGGTATGCGCCATGCCTTTTTACAGTCTGCATCCGTTGCCATAACCGTTAAATTGCTATCCGACAAGGGCGAAAGCTCATTGGGCTAAAATGAACCAATCCTTTGGCTTGAACAACCTATCTCTTTCGCACTCAATCTCAGGGTGGAGGCGATACTCCCAACAGCCAGTTACAAACTGCTGTCGAGGTTCTTCAGTTGCTGTAACACCCATTTGCTGACTCAGTCGGGCTATTCGCGCAGGAGCTTCCGGCCCATTCTCAAGGCGGTTTCAAACCCGTGGGCTGTGACGCTAATCCAATGGAATGCATAGTGCCTGTAGGCTAACAAGCTGTACTTTTCCGAACTAAAATCTATTGTCTAACCCCTTTTATATCGACCGCGTCCTGCGCTTA
>CALGJN010000194.1:0-11226 GCA_937920185.1 uncultured Cellvibrionales bacterium
TGGCGGCAGGTGATCGGGGAAGTGATGGCCGTGGTCAAATCGGTTCCGGCACTTGCCTGGACAATGATCGGGGCGGTATTTTTACACCTGCCGTTGGGCGCGGGGCAGTTCGCAATCGTCTGGCTGGAGCGTGAGCGAGGCTTTGCTGTAGGCGAGATTACCGCAACTTATGGGCTTTTATTTATTGTATTTGGCACCGCAGGTACCTTTTTGGGCGGAATCCTGAGCGACCTGTATCAAAAGAGATACCGCGGTGGGAGGGTACGGTTTTTGGCATTGTTGATAATATTTATGATGCCGCTGATGGTGTCATTTCGCTTTGTATCACCTGATTCTCCATTATTTTTTATCGCCATGGCCTCTGCTATGTTTATGGTCAGTGCATTTTATGGGCCGGTATTTTCTACCGTTCAGGACCTCTCTCCGGTGCGCTTGCGTGGGGTGATGACCGGATTGTTATTGGTCGCATGCAATCTTCTCGGACTCGGAATTGGGGCCGTGATGACCGGTTATATCAGCGATACTCTGGCCGCTATGGAAGTTTTCGAGCCACTAACTAAAGCGTTGTTGGTGGTCGATCTGATGGGTATCGGCGCGCCGATAAGTTTTATGCTGGCATCGGTTTATTTGCACAGAGTAGCAACGCCAAAAATCGATTCGATCGAGGCATAACTCGATGATTGAATGGCGCGATCGCTGCTATTGCTGGCAGATAATCCGAAGAAATTGATGCCTCGATGATCTACTATTTAGAGCTGGGTTGATTGGCGATATTGAAACGTTAAAAGGAGCCTCTGATGACACAGAAATCGATTCGAATTGCCGGTGCTAGCGGCTTTTGGGGTGACGCTGCACGAGCCACGCCACAGCTACTCGCCGGCGGTAAGGTCGATTTTATTGTCTACGATTACCTTGCCGAAATCACCATGTCGATTATGGCCCGAGCGCGGGCAAAAAATCCCCAAGCGGGTTATGCGGTGGATTTTGTCAGTGCGGCGATGAAGCCAAATCTAGTTGAAATTGCGCGCCAGGGCGTGCGCGTTGTCTCGAATGCTGGTGGCGTTAATCCGCAGGCCTGCGCTGTTGCGCTGCGTGCAGTGATTGCCGATCTCGGGCTCGATTTAAAAGTTGCCTGCATTTTAGGGGATGACTTATTCGATCGGCGTGGGGAATTTTCCGGCGCTGAGATTGTCGAAATGTTCAGTCGGGCCGATTATCCCGCGGTTGAAAAAATCGCCAGTATCAATGCCTATCTCGGTGCATTTCCGATCGCCAGTGCGCTCGACGCAGGTGCCGATATTGTCGTCACCGGGCGCTGCGTTGACAGCGCGGTGACGCTGGGCGCTTGTATCCACAGTTTTGGTTGGGGCCGGCAAGACTTTGACCAACTGGCCATGGGTTCGCTCGCTGGGCACATTTTGGAGTGCGGGCCACAGGCGACGGGCGGTAACTTTACCGATTGGCAAGAGGTCGAAAACCTCGATTGCATAGGCTATCCGATCGCCGATATTAGCCATCAGGGCAGCTTTGTGTGTTGCAAACCCGAAGGGTCTGGAGGTCTTGTCAGCGTGGGTACGGTGGCTGAGCAGTTGGTCTATGAAATCGGTGACCCGCAAGCCTATATCCTCCCCGACGTCGTGTGCGATTTTTCCGCGGTAGAGCTTCGCCAAGTGGGTCGCGATCGTGTCGCGGTTAGTGGCGCCATTGGTCGACCGGCACCCGACAGCTATAAAATTTGCGCCACCTATGCGGATGAGTATCGGGGTGGTACACAGCTGACGTTTTATGGCATCGAAGCGGACAAAAAAGCCGAAAAATTGGCCGAGGCTGTTTTTAAGGCGGCACGCCGGACCTGTCAGTCGCTCGGTCTGCCGGATTACAGCGAAACCAGCGTCGAACTGATCGGCGCGGAAAGTCAGTATGGAAACCACGCAGCGCTGGCCAAGGTTCGCGAGGTATCGATGAAAATCGCCGCAAAACATGCCCATTCAGCGGGTATCGGAGTGCTGTTAAAAGAGACAGTGGGCTTGGGGTTGGCGACGCCACCTGGGTTGTCTGGTTTTCAAGGAGGCCGACCTAAACCGTCGCCGGTGGTTCGGTTGTTTTCTTTTTTACTGCCTAAACATCGTGTTACCCCCATATTGGAAATTGAGGGTCAACGGATTGATTGTCCCGACAGCGAGGGGATGGTATTTGAGCGAGATAATATTGATCGACCAATGCCGCCAGCGGTTCCCAGCGATGGTGACCTGGTGGCTGTGCCTTTGATAGCACTCGCTTGGGGTCGCAGCGGCGATAAAGGCGACAAGGCCAATGTCGGTATTATTGCGCGCCAACCCGAGTATCTTCCCTACATTTATGCGGCGTTGAGTGAGTCGGTAGTGGCCGAGCGATTTGCCCATTTTTTACCAGCGCAAGCGTGCAGCGGAGGTTACGTGGAGCGTTACTTGATGCCCGGAACCCATGCCATTAACTTTTTGTTACATCAAGTGCTTGGCGGTGGCGGTATGGCTAGCATTCGCAACGATGCTCAAGGTAAAGGTTATGGGCAGCTGTTGTTGGATGCCAAGATACCCATTAGTCGTGAATTGGCAGCAAGCCTAAGCGGTTAATCTGGGTTTTCGATGGGGATAAAAAATACCGAGCGGGTGATTGTATTTAGGCCACTTAGCTCGTCAAAAATCATTTGCAGCGTCAGAAATCGTGCAGGAGAGTGCCATGGCGGTATTTAACTCAAAAATCAACGTCGGTTCGGAGGCTTTTGCGCGCAATCGCGCAGAGATGCTCAAGTTGATTGATAAACTTGAAATGCTCAACGCGCGGGGCGGAATTATGTCTGAAAAGCGCAAGCCCAGATTTGACGCCCGTGGACAGTTGACGCCGCGCGAGCGATTGGCGCGATTATTAGATCCGAGTATGCCGTTTTTACAAATCGGTAATCTTGCCGGATATCTGCTGGACACTAAAAACGCCGATAAGTCGATCCCTGGATCGACGGTGATCGCAGGGATCGGTTTTATCGCTGGCACGCGGTGCATCATTGTGGTCGACGATAGTGGCATTATGGCGGGCTCGTTAACGACTGCTGGCGGCTACAAAATACGCCGCGCCGAACAGATCGCGCTCGAGCAAAAATTGCCTTTTGTCCACCTGGTTGAAAGTGCTGGTGGCGATTTGACCAACTATACGGTGGAGGGTTTTAGCGTGGGTGGCGCGCTGTTTGGTAGTTTGGCCAAACTCAGCAAGGCAGGTATTCCGGTAATCTCCATTCTCCACGGGTCGTCGACGGCCGGCGGGGCGTATATGCCGGGGTTGAGCGACTACGTTATCGGTATCAAGGAAAATGGCCGAGCTTTTTTGGCCGGTCCGCCGCTGTTAAAAGCGGCCACAGGCGAGATAGCCACCGAGGAAGAATTGGGGGGAGCACAGATGCATGCCACAACCTCGGGTCTGGTGGAGTACCTAGCGGAAAACGATGGCCACGGTATTCAAATAACCCGTGAAGTGGTAAAGCGCCTACAGTGGAACGATAATTGTACGCTCCCCCAGCCGCGTAGCTTTGTCGAACCGTTGTACGAAGCGGAGCAGTTGGCTGGGGTTATTCCATTGGATTATCGCACCCCCTACGACATGCGCGAGTTGGTAGCGAGGTTAGTCGACGGCTCTGATTTTCTCGATTTCAAACCCGGCTTTGGGGTGTCCACGGTGTGCCTGCAAGCGGAAATTTTTGGTCAGGCGTGCGGCATTATCGGCAACAATGGCCCGATTGACCCTCAGGGTGCCAACAAAGTCACACAATTTTTACAACTGTTGGATCAGGCCAATATTCCGGTGTTGTTCCTGCAAAATACCACTGGTTATATCGTCGGCACCAAGTCCGAACAGGCGGGTATGATCAAGCATGGTTCGAAGATGATCCAAGCGGTACAAAATATTGATGTGCCGCGGATCACCATGATGACCGGCGCGAGTTTTGGGGCCGGTAATTACGGCATGTGCGGGCGCGGTTTTGACCCAGATTTTTTGTACACGTTACCGCATGCAAAAATGGGCGTAATGGGCGGTGAGCAAGCGGCAAAGACCATGTCTATGGTTGCCCGGGGCAAGGCTGAGGCACTCGGAGAAACCCCCGACGAAACAGCTTTAGCGCAGACCGAAGCGATGCTGACAGCGCACTTTGATGGTCAGTCGGATGCTTTTTATACGTCCGGTCATATGATGGACGACGGTATGATCGACCCACGGCAAATGCGCAACACTCTGGGTATGTTGCTGGAGACGGTTCGCGAGGCTCGCTATCGCTCATTACGACCGAATAGCTTTGGCGTGGCGAGACTTTAACCTACGGTGTCATCATTCGGGAGACAACCATGAGCGATCTTAAAAAAAGTTTACTGCCGCAGACCAAGACGCTGATTTTGCAACGCCGTGGCAGCGTTTTATACGTCTGGTTAAATCGGCCGCAGTCAAAGAATGCGCTGTCGGGCGAAATGACAGAAGAGCTCTCGGCGACCTTCAGCGCGGTGCACGATGATCGAAGCATCAGGGCCATTGTATTGCGCGGCAAGGGCGGGGTATTTTGCGCCGGCGGCGATATCAAGGGCTTTAAATCCGATATGCAACAGGTGACTAGCGCCGCGGTGGCCAAGAGCAACCGGTCGTTTGGCTATTTGATGACGCAACTAAATGAACAACCTCAGGTGGTAATCGCCTTGATCGAAGGTGCAGCGATTGGTGGCGGTTTGGGATTGGCCTGCGTCGCCGATGTAACCTTGGTGACAGCCGACGCACGATTCCGTTTGAGCGAGACCAGTCTTGGTATTCCGCCGGCACAGATTGCGCCTTTTGTCACCGAGCGCGTGGGTCTTACCCAAGCGCGACGCCTGATGTTGACTGGCGCACGATTTAAAGGCACGCAAGCGGTTACCCTCGGTGTTGCCCACGCGGTGGCCAAAGACACCGCCGATTTGGAGGCTCAGTGCGCGGCCATTCTTGGGCAGATCAGCGCTTGCGCTCCCGGAGCCAATGCCACCACCAAGGCAATCCTGTTCGAGTCATTGCGCCAACCGCGGGCCGAGGCGTTAGATTTTGCAGCCGCGGGCTTTGCCGAGTGCATGCTCGGAGGTGAGGGGTTAGAGGGTGTCGCCGCATTCGTCGAAAAACGTCAACCCAATTGGGCGGTGGAAGCCAGCCAGGAATCTAATAATGAATCGCTTTAACAGTATATTAATCGCCAATCGTGGGGAAATAGCCTGCCGGGTAATCCGCACAGCCAATCAATTGGGTTATCGAACCATTGCGGTCTATTCCGACGCCGATGAGGAGGCCCCCCATGTAAAAATGGCGACCGATGCATTGCGTATCGGGCCGGGCCCAGTGACTGAATCTTATCTTGTGCCAGAATTGATTCTTCAGGCCGCGGCCGATAGTGGCGCTGGAGCGATTCATCCGGGGTATGGTTTTCTCAGTGAGAATGCCGAATTCGCAAGGGCTTGCGAAGCCTCGGGCGTGGTTTTTATCGGGCCAACGGCAGACGCGATCGATGTGATGGGCAACAAAGGGCAGTCCAAGCGTCGCATGATTGCCGCTGGTGTTCCCTGCGTACCAGGTTATCAGGGGCTCGATCAGTCTGATGCGACGCTGTTGTCTGAGGGTGAAAAGATTGATTTACCCTTGATGGTTAAAGCCGCCGCTGGCGGTGGTGGACGGGGTATGCGGTTGGTGCATAAGAGTGAGGAACTGCCCAATGCGATTAAGCTGGCGCGCGCCGAGGCCGAGGGTGCTTTCGGCTCTGGCGAGTTGATTTTAGAGCAGGCGATTATTCAGCCACGACATGTAGAAATACAAATATTTGCCGACAGCCAAGGTCATACAGTGCACTTGGGCGAACGCGATTGCTCAGTGCAGCGGCGACATCAAAAGGTCGTCGAAGAAGCGCCCTGCCCAATTATGACAGCAGAATTACGTCAGCGGATGGGCCAGTCGGCGATCGATGCAGCGGTAAGCGTCGGCTATCGGGGCGCGGGCACGGTCGAGTTTTTACTCGATGATGCGGGCATGTTTTATTTTTTAGAAATGAACACCCGGCTTCAAGTCGAGCACCCGGTGACAGAATTAATTACTGGGCTGGATTTGGTAGCGCTGCAGATCAGCGTGGCCCAAGGCGAACCGCTGGGTATTCAGCAGTCGGCGGTTGAACTCCGCGGACACGCGATCGAGGTGCGTCTTTACACCGAGGATCCGGCGGCAGACTTTTTGCCCGCAGCGGGCCCCGTGGATCTTTGGTTACCGGCTTCAGGCCCCGATATCCGCATCGATGCGGGCATTACCACGGGCCAACACATTTCGCCATTTTACGATCCGATGGTAGCTAAAATTATTGGTTATGGCACAACCCGTGAGGCGGCGCGTCTACGAACCATCGAAGCGTTACAACGAACGGTACTTTTTGGTCCGCCCAACAACCGGCAATTTTTACTCGACTGCCTGCGTCGAGAGTGTTTTGTCGAGGGTCGCGCAACCACCGGCTTCATTGCTGAAGAATTTACCAGCAGTGATCTCAAATCGACACCGCCGAGCTTTGCTCAATGCGCTATAGCAGCCGTCATCGATCTGTCTCTGACCTACCAAGAGCATCACCACAGTAGTACAACCGTGTCGTCACGGCTAAAGGATTGGACCAACGCCGGTGCGTTAGTGTCGCGAAAGCAATACCTCTTTGATTCGCAGGTTTACGACTTGTCGGTATCGCCACACACAGATGGTGGCGGCTATCGGGTCTATGACTGTGCGCAGTCAGTGCGGGTGGAGGTGCTCAGTATGGAGGCGCCAAGCGCCACGGTGTCGCTCGATGGCAGCTTAGTTCAGGTGTACTTTATGTCGATAGGGCGTGGACAATTGCACTGTTTAGTGGATGGATACGGTGCATTTTATCGCGATATGATATTGCTTGAGGGTGTCAGCAAAGACCGCGTTGGCGATGGGCGAGTGGTGGCTCCAATGCACGGATCGCTCCTCGAAGTCGCTGTAGCCGTCGGTGATAGCGTTTCCAAGGGGCAGTTGTTGGCAGTATTGGAGGCGATGAAAATGCACTATGAAATCGTTGCCGAGGTCGATGGTGAGGTGGTCGAAGTGAGCGCAGTTGCCGGTGATCAAGTCGCCGTGGACGCGCTATTGATCGAAATTAAAACAGTTCATCAATAACCCTGGTATGCAGTTAGAGTTATTTTGCATGAATTATATGCGCTGGCGATAAATTAGAGGAGTTTTGAAATGGCGTTAAAATTGTGGCATTGCACGGGGTCTCGTTCAGTGCGTCCATTGTGGACCATGGAAGAGATGGGTCTGGATTATCAACTGGAGGTGATGCGATTCCCTCCGCGCTTTATGCATACCGGTTATACCGACATCAACCCAATTGGCACGGTGCCATTTTTTACAGACGAACATGTCGCAATGACTGAATCTGCCGGGATTAGTCAATATTTGGTCGATCGCTACGGTCCCACGAAATTGGCACTGACCGTTGACGAACCCGACTATGGTTTGTATCTTAACTGGCTGCATCGCAGTGATGCGACGCTAACATTTCCGCAAACGCTGGTGCTTCGCTACAGCCGGCTTGAATCCGAGGAGCGTCGGCTTCCGCAGGTCGTTGAGGACTATTCGAAGTGGTTTTTTTCACGTTTGCGGTCGCTCGACATCGCCTTGGACGAGCGACAGTACCTCTGCGCCGATCGTTTCACCATCGCCGATGTCAGCGTTGGCTATGCACTGTATTTGGCCGAATCGCTGGGGTTAAGAGATGGTTTCAAGGCGCAGACCAATGCCTATTATGAGCGGATTAAGGCGCGTCCAGCCTTCGTTAAGGCGACCTCTCTATAGCGCTTGGCACGGACTTTATAAAATACTCGCCGAGTGCCGTCTATGACACGGGCTAGCGACGGCGAGGATCGGAGCAGATCGTTGAGCGCTGGGTTTAAGAGGTTGTCCAGAGGTTGTCCAGAGGTGGGCCTAGACGATTTATTGGTTATAAATAATAGCGGTGTTGGAATGCTGTCGATGTGCTTTTAGTCGATTGAAAAGCCCTGTCTCTATGCCGATCAAAAGGCGCTGCGCGAACCCTTTGACTACCTCCCTTACGCGGTTATTAACGCTTTAAACCGGATGCTGAGCGCATGCGTATCAACCACCGAGTTGGCGGGCAGGGTCGAGCTTTGACTGCCGGTTGTGGTGCGCTAATGGGGTTCGCACCGCCGTCGCAGACTAGGCATTAGCTGCGCTAGACGGTCATCGCCCCTTGTTTTGTTCAAAAATCTAGAGGCCTGCTTGCTTTAAGCACCCGTATTAACCGTGGGTGGGAATGCTCTGCTGGCGATGTCATTAATGCACGTGAATTGATCGATTAACTGCTGGATACCTGTTGAGTATCCGATTAAAATGCCAGTGACGCGAAATTATGGCATAAAAAATGCTAATTGTTTTTCTGAGCTTATCAGATTGAGAGAGGAAGATATCCTATGGACGTAATGTTTAGTCAAGAAGACCTGGCTTTCCGTGATGAAGTGCGGGCTTTTTTCTCCGCTGAATTTGATGCCGCAATCGCCAAAGAGTGGCGAGGTGGTCGGGGTGTCGACTACAAAAGCGCGATAGTCAAATGGCAAAAAAAGCTGCATGCCAAGGGTTGGATAGCGCCTGGCTGGCCCACAGAATACGGCGGAACGGGTTGGAGTGTGACGCAAAAATTTATCTTCGAGACCGAGCGCGGCGCGGCGGGCATACCCGACGTAGTGCCCTTTGGGCTAAAAATGGTGGCTCCGGTTATCTATACGTTTGGCAACGAACAGCAAAAAGCTAAATTCCTACCGCGGATTCTGTCCAGTGAAGACTGGTGGTGTCAGGGCTATTCTGAACCGGGCGCTGGCTCTGATCTGGCGGCGCTCAATACCACGGCGGAGTACGCTGGGGACAATTATATTGTCAATGGCCGCAAGATTTGGACGACCCTTGCGCAGTATGCCGATTGGATCTTTTGTCTAGTTCGCACGAGTAAAGAAGTGCGCAAGCAACAGGGTATCAGTTTTTTGTTAATCGACATGAAAACGCCGGGAATTACGGTTAAACCCATAGTGACGATCGATGGAAAGCACAGCCTCAATGAGGTGTTGTTTGAGGATGTGGAAGTGCCGGTAGAAAATCTTATTGGCGAGCAGGATAAGGGATGGACTTACGCCAAGGCATTGCTGGCTCACGAGCGCACCGGTATGGCCGATGTCGCCGATTCTAAGCGATCATTTGCCGCGCTCAAGGCGCGCGCTAGTGATGAGGTCAATGGCGGTGTGGCCATGATTGAGGACCCTGTGTTCCAAATGCGCCTGTCGGACATCGAGATGGAACTTATGGCGCTAGAGTACACCGAACTCAGGGTTTACGCCTCTATGGCTGCGGGTGGAATGCCAGGTCCCGAATCCTCGTTACTGAAGATTAAGGGAACCGAAATCGTCCAGGCGATTCAGGAGTTGCAACTGCAATTGGCGGCTTATTACGGCAGTGCGCTGCCCGCTGCTTCGGAGCCTGATGTGCTTGGGCACGAATATGCGGAAGAGGCTCGCAGCAGCTATATGTATGGACGTGCCGCGACAATTTATGGCGGTTCAAACGAAGTCCAACGCAACGTCATCGCCAAGATGGTGCTGGGCGTATAGCGCCCCTAACCGCGGAGAGAACCCCATGAACTTTGAATATTCAGAAGAGCAAACCATGATCAAGGACAGCGTCGAGCGCTTTGTTCGCGAAGAATATGGTTTTGATGTCAGGCGCCAGATCATAGCGTCGGATGACGGATACAGTCGCGAATACTGGGCCAAATTTGCCGAGCTGGGCTGGTTATCCATTCCTTTTGCCGAGCAGTATGGAGGCTATGGCGGTAGCGTCGACGATGTCGCGGCGATCATGGAGGCGCTCGGGAAGGGCAATGTTGTCGAACCCTTCGTACCGACCGTTTTGATGTTTGGTGGACTGCTCGCGCACAGCGGTAATGACGCGTTGATGAGCGCCTACATTCCACGAATTATCTCTGGCGAGTGCCTCGGTGCGTTCGCTTATTTGGAGCGCCAATCGCGTTTCGAAATGACCGATATTGCGACTACGGCGCGGTCTGAGAAGGACAAGTTAATCATTAACGGCGAGAAGACCGTTGTGCTCAACGGCACCAACGCCGATGCCCTGGTGGTTGCCGTGCGAACCAGTGGCGAACAGTTTGACCGACGCGGCATCAGTCTGATTGTGGTCGATGCCGATACGCCGGGGGTAGCGGTAACAGGCTATGCCATGATGGATGGTCAGCGGGCGGCGAACATTAAGTTTGTGGATGTTGCCGTTGCTAAGGACCGTCTACTTGGAGCCCTCGACGAAGGGATGGAGATTGTCGATAAAATGGTACCCGAGGCGCTTTTGGCGTTGTGCGCTCAGGCGCAGGGGATTATGGAGACCCTCAACGAAACGACCGTCAATTATACCAAGACGCGCAATCAGTTCGGTGTGCCGATTAGTTCATTTCAGGTTTTGCAGCACCGTATGGTGGATAACTTCATGGCGGCAGAGCAGGCGCGTTCAATGCTGTATCGAGGTCTGTGTGCCTACGGCAGCGGTAGCGTCGAAACCGAGTGCGAGCGAAGTCGATCGTTGCATGCGCTCAAGGCGATAGTCGCTAAATCCTCGAAATTGATAGGTGAAGAGGCGATTCAGATACACGGCGGTATGGGCATGACCGATGAATTGGACGTCGGACACTTCGTCAAGCGACTGATGACCATCAACACCATGTTTGGCGATGGCGATTACCACCAAAAAGCGTTCAATAGATTGAGTTATCAAAGGGCTAGCTAGCCGAATCCCATGTTAAATGGGTGGTTGATCGGTGTTGCTGTTGCCGTAGTTGCAGGTTTTTTATTAGCTCGGCCAATCGCTATTCACAGACGCAGGGCGGACGCCGAGCACGACTGCCCCAAGGGTCAGATGTATCGCCTCGATGCGGCCGGCGCATTGACGTTGCGTGCGGTTTTGGCTCGGACCCGCAGCTCTGTAAAGGAACTGGACAGAGTGCCGTTGCGTCAGCGCCTTCAAGCGGTGAGATCAGCCCTAGACACGCTGTTCTCAGATCTCCCGATCGCCAGCAGTTGTACGACCGTGGACGCGGCTGGGGTGGCAGCCGAATGGGTGGTTGCG
>CALGJN010000195.1:0-2976 GCA_937920185.1 uncultured Cellvibrionales bacterium
CTATCATCACTCTTCCCGATGCGTCTCAGCGCACTTTTCCCGATCCTGTATCGATACTTGATATCGCTACAGACATAGGGCCTGGGCTGGCTAAGGCGGCAATAGCAGGCGTGGTCGACGGCGTTGAGGTCGATGCAGCACACCTAATTGTCGATGATGCCTCGGTGGCAATTATTACCGAGCGATCCGCCCCGGGGTTGTTCATTATACGACACTCGACTGCTCACCTTATGGCGATGGCGGTCAAGGAATTATTTCCGTCGGCGCAGGTGACGATTGGTCCGGTAATCGAGGATGGCTTTTATTATGATTTTGCGTATCAGCGCCCGTTCACACCGAGTGATCTCGAGGCCATCGAAACGCGCATGGGCGAGCTAGTCGTTCAAAATCACCAAATTTCCCGCGAAGAGTGGGATCGCGATGAGGCGGCGACCTTTTTTCGCAGTATAGGCGAGGAGTACAAGGCGGAAATCATTGCCAGTATCCCCACCAGTGAGCGTATAAGCCTCTATCGCCAAGGGGCTTTTGTCGATCTCTGTCGAGGACCTCATGTGCCATCAACCTCAAGACTAGCGGTATTTAAATTGATCAAGGTCGCCGGTGCATACTGGCGGGGCGACCACACTAAGGCGATGTTACAGCGCATTTATGGCACCGCTTGGAACAGTAAAAAGGAACTTAAAAGCTACCTCAATCGGTTGGCGGAGGCAGAAAAGCGCGACCATCGGCGGATTGGTAAGAAGCTTGATCTCTACCATATGCAGGAGGAGGCGCCGGGATCAATTTTTTGGCACCCCAAGGGGTGGAGCATCTATCAGGTGATTGAACAATACATGCGTGGCAAGCAAATCGAACAGGGCTATCAAGAGATTAAAACGCCGCAACTGGTCGATTTTAGCTTGTGGGAAAAGTCCGGGCACGCCGACAAATTTGGCGACGACATGTTTAGCCTTCAGACCGAGGATCGGGCTTACGCGGTCAAGCCGATGAACTGTCCGTGTCATGTACAGGTCTTTAATCAGGGATTAAAGAGTTATCGGGATTTACCGTTGAGGCTCGCCGAATTTGGATCCTGCCATCGCAATGAACCGTCGGGGTCACTGCACGGCATTATGCGCGTGCGCTCGTTTACGCAGGACGATGCGCATATTTTTTGTACCGACGAGCAAATACAGCCCGAGGTATCGCGCTTTATCGATTTTTTGCACCAAGTGTATGAAGACTTTGGTTTTGATGAAATCATTTATCGGTTATCGACCCGACCGGAGCAGCGTGTTGGCTCGGACGAAAGCTGGGATCGCGCCGAGCAAGCGCTTGCCGATGCACTGGAGGCAAAAAAATTGCCGTGGGAAGAACTTCCCGGCGAGGGCGCGTTTTATGGCCCTAAGATCGAATTTTCTCTAAAAGATTGTATTGGACGGGTTTGGCAACTGGGTACCATACAGGTGGATTTTTCGATGCCTGGCCGTTTGGATGCGCAATATGTTGCCGAGGATGGCACAAGGCGTGTGCCGGTGATGTTGCATCGGGCAATATTGGGGTCTTTTGAGCGTTTTATTGGCATCTTAATCGAACATTACGAAGGCGCGTTTCCGATTTGGCTGGCGCCAGAACAGGCGGTTGTCGTCAATATTACCGATGCGCAGGGCGAATATGCCAAAGAAATCACACAATCATTGCAAGATAAGGGCTTTAGAGTCACTTCGGACTTGAGAAACGAGAAGATCGGCTTTAAAATCCGCGAGCACGCAATGAGTCGAGTTCCCTATTTACTCATTGTTGGTGAAAAGGAAAAAGAATCGCGCACCGTGACGATCCGTTCTCGGGAGGGGGAAGACCTTGGCAGCATGTCGCTAGCTCAGGTCGTTGAACTGCTTTCCGAGGGAATTGCTCGTCTTGGTCGTATTGTTGCTAAAACGGAGTAGGTTTTATTAAAAAAGATAGTAAGCGTTCGCGCCTTAACGAAGACATCACTGCCCCTGAAGTTCGCTTAGTGGGTTCAGATGGTAGCCAGGTTGGTTTAGTCAGCTTGCAGCACGCGCTTGAGATGGCGCAAAAGGAAACTTTAGATCTGGTTGAAATTTCGCCAGATGCAGAGCCGCCGGTGTGCAAGCTGATGGACTATGGCAAGCACGTTTTCGACATTAAGAAAAAGGTCGCGTTGCAACGTAAAAAACAAAAGCAGACACAGGTAAAAGAGATGAAGTTTCGTCCGGGAACGGACGAGGGTGATTATCAAATTAAGTTACGTAATGTGACTCGCTTTTTAGAAAATGGTGACAAAGCCAAAGTTACGCTGCGTTTTCGCGGCCGTGAAATGGCTCACCAAGAACTAGGTATGGTAATGGTCAAACGGATAGAAGCCGACCTTATCGAACTAGCTCAGGTGGAGCAATACCCAAAGATGGAAGGTCGACAGATGACCATGGTACTAGCTCCGCGCAGCAAGAAGTAGTTAGCACGACCCGCGCTCAGCCAGATTTTGGCAGGCTGTCCGGGCGTCATTCTTGTCTTTTAACCCTCACTATTGGAGAACTGAAATGCCAAAAGTTAAAACCCACAGCGGAGCCGCAAAACGCTTCAAAAAATCGGCTGCTGGCTACAAGCACAAGCATCAGCACAAGAGCCATATCCTCACCAAAATGACGACCAAGCGCAAACGTCAGTTGCGCGGCACCAGCATTCTCGGCGCCGCTGATTCGCCTCGCGTCGATCGTATGTTGCGCAGTAAATAAGTCAATCATCAATTTTTGGTAGGAGAATACTATGCCTCGAGTCAAACGTGGTGTCGAAGCAAATCGTCGACACAAAAAAATCCTCAAACAGGCCAAAGGCTACTATGGTGCGCGCAGTCGCGTCTACCGTGTTGCCGTTCAAGCGGTCACTAAAGCTGGGCAATATGCCTATCGCGATCGTCGGGCCAAGAAGCGCACTTTTCGTCGCTTGTGGATTGCCCGTATTAACGCGCAATCGCGC
>CALGJN010000196.1:0-7801 GCA_937920185.1 uncultured Cellvibrionales bacterium
ATCGACGGTTTAGGGGAAACCTGGGAGACGATGACCCTCGGGGTTAAGCCCTACCCGTCTTGCAGATACAGTCATGCTGCAATCGACGGCATCATCCAACTGGCAAAGCAACATGATCTACCCGCCGATAGCGATGTCGATATTGAGGTGGGACTGCCCCAGCGTGGCTTTGGCATCATTGGCCATCCGCTAGACCAGAAACAAAATCCTGGCAGCATTGTCGATGGTCAGTTTTCCATGCCGTTCAGCGCGGCAGTAGCCTTTCGCCAGCGCGGCTTCGTTTGGGATGACTATGCAAAAAATCTGACCAACCTAGCCACCTTAAATCTGTGCAAAAAGGTCGCGGTCTATGTCGATGACCAAGCGGAGGCCTGCAGCCCTGAAAACATGAGCGCCAAGGTTAGAATCACAGCGAATGGTCAGACCTTCGAAACCTTTGTGCAAGTGCCTATGGGTGAGCCAGACAATTTTATGAGCGCAGAGCAATTTCACGAAAAATTTAGCGGGCTTTGCAGCCCTTATCTGACAGCACCCCAACGAGACCGCCTAAGCGACAGCATTATGGCGCTTGAATCCTGTACCGATCTGAATGCAGCGCTGTTTGGCTAGTGCAACTGTAGACGCCCAGAGACGTATTTTGGCAGTTGGATTCGGTGTTTTAGAAAATGTTGCCGAGCCGTGGAATATTGCAGCTAGGGTTGCTGAGGTAAAGAGCATCAAGATTACCGCGCGGAAGGTTTGTTCGCCGCGTATTCGATTAGCCCAGAGTAGCCAACCGACCCATGGGGTCGGTATCGATAGCTGTTAAAACTCCATATCAGGCGCGCGCAGGGCTCAGCCATTATTGTATAAGATAGAAATGCATTAAATTTTCGAAAAATCAATTATTTGTAAATAGGATTTAGACATGAAAAAGCCCAGTTTTATCGATTCGTTTTCGCAAAAAGTCGATGTTGATTCGAGCGATACCGTACTCGTAGTTATCGACATGCAGAACGCCACCGGAAATAGAAATATGGGGCTAGGAAAGCTCTTGAGCGAAGCCGGAAAGGCCGAACAATCGGATTTCCGCTTCTCTCGAATTGAGCAGATGCTGGTACCAAACATTCAAAAACTGCTAGCCAGCTTTCGGGACAACAACGCCGGTGTCATATATATAACCTACGGTGCCGAGACTCCGGATGCCCGCGATGTACCCCCACATCTAAAACCCATCGTGGTCGCGACAAATAATATCGTCGGCAATATAGAGCACGAAATTGTTGCAGATTTAACCCCACATAGTGGTGAATTGGTGTTCAATAAAACCACTCAGGGAGCTTTTCGCTCAACAAAAATTGATACCGCATTGCGCGCGATGAATGCTAAGACTGTAGTTTGCGTAGGCGTGTCTACCAATAATTGCGTCGCCATGACCGCAATGGAAGCCTGCGATTCACAGTACAAAGTGGTGATCGTATCGGATGCCACCGGTACAGACAGTCAGGAAATGCAGGACAGCACGCTGACAATGCTTGGCCGCCTATGGTCGCGCGTAATGACGACAGACGAGGTGGTTGAACATATTAGCGCCTAACACACCTGGAGATGTCAGCGCTGCCCAGTACCAACTGGGTCGCCAACGACGCCAGTGATTTTTTTGCCGCTTATTTAAACAAATCATCAACATGCCCTCGCGCTACAGGCAAACTGGGGCATGCCTGTAGCGAGTGCCCTCAAGGTTTTTTTCGCCCATAGGCCGACGTCAATTTGGCCTGGGTCTCTCGCTTTATGCGCCATATTTAGCATTAATCAATAATTGCCGATACGAGGATCAATGCTGCCGTTCTGCACCTGTGCCAGGTTTGAAAAGGTTTATATTTTACTGAAAGTGAGCGGTAAGCCGCCCGTAGGAAAGGTCAGCGGTATGTTGTTGTATTTATACTGGGTCATCTTTGGATCTTTGCTAACTTTGTAGTGCTTTAATAGATGGAATAAAAACAGCTTAGCTTGTATTTGTGCAAAATGCATTCCTAGGCATTTATGTGCACCACCGCCAAAGGGTAAGTACTGGTAAAAGTCCTTTTTGTCTTCTGCGCGTTCTGGCGAGAATCTTTCTGGGTCAAACGTGTGCGGATTGCTCCAGTACTCAGGCATGTAATGAGTGAATAACGGCGATATGGTTATCGGAGTATTGGCTGGAATAGTGTGGCCTTTGAATTCAAATTCTTCTAGTGTGTAGCGACCAAAGATAGAGAGCGCGGGGAACATGCGCAATGCTTCTTTAAATGTCCAGTCAGTTTTTTGCATTGTTTCAGCATCATCAAAAGCAAGGTCCTGCTTGTTGAGGCTGAGTATTTCCTGTCGTAATGTTTGTTGCCATGCTTGGTTAGAAGCCAAAGCATATAATATTGCACTTAAGGCGCTGGTAGTCGTGTCGTGCGCGGCGAATAAAACAAAAAGGATTTGATCGCAAATTTCCTCATCAGAAAAGCCTTTGCCCTCATCATCTGTTAGGTGACAAAAATGAGAGAGCAAGTCCCGACCGGGATTTAAGCGGAGCAGGGGAATCTCTTTCAAAATAAATGCTGACAGATACTTATTGCCTCTTACGCCTTTGGCATAAGGTGAGAACCAAATGGCCTTTTGGCGGACGGGGTCTGCGGTACCGTCGACAATATTGACGAAGGCTTGATTGATTTTTTTAGTCTCGGGTCCGGTATTTACACCAAGAAATACTTCTGCGCCGGTCATTAATAATAACTCTTTGAGGTGGTTCATAGCTTTAATGGGTGTGCCGGTTTGCCATGACGATAAGCCCTTTTTGATAATAGGGTTCATTATATCGATATGGCCTTCTATAGCTTCGCGCTTAAAGGCGGCTTGTAATGTTTTACGTAAGGTTTTGTGATCACTGAAATCTCGCGCTAAAACAGCGTTGTTAAATAAGTCTTTGAGAACACTGTCGTAAGCTAAGTGATTAGAAAATATTTTACCTTCGTTTTGAAAAACCAACTTATTCGCCTCTGGGCCTAATAGCAATACGCCATCGTGACTGCCAAAAACGTTAATTCGAAAGATCTTGCCATGGCTTGCATAACCCTTATCCATCCAAGCATGAAGATTTCTGAGTAGTGGAATGGCGTGACCTATAAGGGGAAGGCCGCCATCACCCGGTATGTTTTTAAGATCTGGTTTTTTATGTCTTTTTTGAAAACGTTGAATGGTTGGCACGTCGTAATTTGAAAGTGCTTCAAATATTGCGGCTTTCTTTTCTACTTCTTGATGTTTGGTATTTGTGCTCATTTAGAACTCCGAGAAATTACGTGCTCAATTAATGAAGGAAAGACGTTTAGCCATTAGATTTTGGTAAACCTCAATGGTAAGTCATCGGCAGCTAAGGCGAGCGAAAAGTTATTCTATTTAAACTTTCTCATTTTTAGTTTTTTAGTCATCTTGTATTCTTTAATGAAGTTATACATGAACATTTGGCCTTGTACTTGGGCAAAGTGTAGACCTAGAAACTTATCAACGCCGCCGCCAAAAGACACATATTGATAGGTGTAATGTTGCCTTCAGCGCACTCTGGTGAAAAACGTAGGGGGTCAAAGGTATAAGGTTTGGTCGGACGCTTTGGCGGATAATGTGACAACGGTTCAAAACCCATAATAGCGTTATTTGTAGGTATTTTGCGACCGGCAAACTCAAATTCTTTTAGTGAGTAGCGAGGTATGAATGTTGCTGTTGGGTACATGCGTAGTGATTCTTGCAGGGTTCAATCGGTTTTTTCTAAAAGCGGAAAATCGTCGAAGGTCAGGTCGTTTTTGTCCATTGAGATATACTCTTCAGGTAATTGATCTTGCCATTTTTGATTGCGTGCTAGTGCCTAAAAGGTAGAGTTTAGTGCGCTGGCCGTCGTGTCTTGGGGAGCAAATAAAAAAATAATTTGCTTACATGTCACTTAGCCACTTAGCCACTTAGCCACTTAGCCACTTAGTCACTTAGTCACTTAGTCACTTAGTCACTTAGTCACTTAGTCACTTGAGTAAGTGCCGTCATCGTCTTTAGCTCTCTGATTCCCTACGTAATTTAATATTGTTGTCGATAAATTTCTCCCTCAGCCTGCGTTGAGTGCTACACAAGGCGAGCTTGTTCGAGCATCGTTGTTATTCGAAGCGGGACATGTCGCCGCGCAGAGATACGTCCGTTGGCTATCGACTCGCGAACCAAAGCCACTCTATCGGCGCTAGACGAGCGATATCAAACGGGCCGTTGCCGCCGTAACATGGCGATAATGTGCTTTTGTAGCGCTCAGCTCCTCTCAGCTCCTCTCAGCTCCGATCATCCCCACTTTATAAAGCCAAGCCAGGCCAACGCCAGCTCCGAGCATCGAAGACGACTTGATCGATGGATGGATTTATACACTATGACCAAACCATAAATCATCCTATGCGCCCTCGTTAGCGCGCGTCGAACACGCCATTCAAATTTCGTTTTGCAGCGCAATAAATGCTAGACTGCTTGCCATAATTGGTGGGCGCACGCAATTCGGATATCTAGTTTGAATAAGCAGTTGCGATAGGTACTGCGGATAGATAACCCGACAGCGAGCCCATTAAAATCGTCCGCGTCTCTATCGAGGAAATCCTAATGCGCCCACGTTTAATTGCTGTTTTTATCACTGTGTTATTCGCCACCATCGGTTGCCAGCCCGAAAATGGCAGTCAATCGGTCGTCGCACCCACTCCACTGGAATTAAAGGCGCCGTCGGGACAATACCGCCACGACCCGACCCATGCCAGCCTGCAGTTCGGCGTGGTTCACCTGGGACTATCTAACTATGTCGTGGGGTTTACCGACTACAGTATCGACTTGGCCTTGGACAGCGCTAATCTCTCTGCATCTGCGGTATCGGTGACCATCGATCCAAGATCTATTCGCACCGATTACCGTGGTGACTACCTGGCAACACACGCAGATTCAGGCTTTGCCAATTGGGAGCAGCAGTTGGCTATGAGTGAGAAGTTTTTTAATGCGGCGGTGCATCCTGAGATTCGCTTTCAATCCAACTCGATCGTTGAACAGCCGTCAGGCGACCTAGAGATCGTCGGTGACCTTACCCTGCTCGGGCAGACCCACCCAGTCACGCTGCAGGCCAGCGTGGTCGGCTCGATAGAAGAGCATCCGTTTGCAAAGACCGGGGCCTTGGGATTGAGTATCTCTGGGAGCTTTATGCGCTCAGCTTTTGGGATGGACTATTTGATCGGCCCAGGATTCGTCGGCGATCAGGTCACATTGATGTTTGAGGGCGAGATGCTGCAAACCCCCTGAATCGTCTTATGCAAGACCCGTCGGCTCGCTATTCGGCCGTCGCGATCACCCTTCACTGGCTAATCGCTGGACTGCTGTTAGCCAATATCGCGCTGGGTGTATGGATGCACGAGGCCATCGATACCGTCGCCAGCCGCGGTTTGGCGGTCAGTGCCTACCAACTGCACAAATCACTCGGGCTATCGATCTTGGCTCTGGTGGCATTGCGCTTGGTATGGCGGCTAAGCCACCGACCTCCGCCACTACCAGACGCAATAAGCCGACGCCAGACGTGGCTCGCGACTGGCGTGCACCGCGGTTTTTATCTACTGATGCTATTGGTGCCGCTCACCGGTTGGCTGTTTGTTTCGACGCAGTGGCGCGGCGATACTGCGCTCAACGTCGAGACCGTTTGGTTCGATCAATTTGCCGTGCCGCATCTATTTAACCTGCATCGTGAGACCGATCCTGTGCGGCAGTCGGCAGCCAAACTATTTGCCGACGCTCACGCATTACTGGCATTGACTATGGCGCTGTTGATCGCGCTCCATATCGCCGCCGCCATCGCCCACCAGTGGCATCAGCGCGACCGAGTACTTTCGCGTATGGCCTTTGCCCTGCACCCGGGCCAAACTGGCGGTCAGCGCACCGCCCATTGGCTCGGTCTGACGACCACTGTCGGGGTACTTTTGACAGTCACCTATTACGGCTCGGCTGTCTTTCGATCGACCGGCGCTGAGATAGATATGCACGCCGCAGCGATATCTTCGCCCAGCGGCGCATGGCAGATCGTGCCAAACGTCAGCGCCATTCACTTTAGTGGCACGCATGCTGGTGCGCCATTTAACGGTCGCTTTTTACGCTGGAAGATCGATGCGCGCTTAAATACCGATGACATTGCCGCCAGCCAGTTTGCGGTTGAAATAGAAACCGGCTCAGCCAGCGACGGCAATCCACTACACGATCGTACATTGCCCGAGGCCGAGTGGTTTGATGTGGCACGCTTTCCCAGCGCCTATTACCGCCTGATGCGGATCGAACATCGCCCCCCGAGTGGCTACGCACTGTTTGGCAATTTACAGATTAAAGACCGCCTGGTCGAAGTCACCCCATTGTCCTTAGTACTCAACGGCGACGTTGCTCAAATTAGCGGTGATGTGGTCCTCGATCGGGCGAGCATCAATATGGGCATGCAGTCCGACCCCGATGCCGATTGGGTGTCTGCGGAGATAACGGTCTCGATTGCAGCCACCTTGCAACGACCTAAAGACTGACCAAACAAGCTCTGGTATGAAGACGCCGCCAACCACTTAAACACCCGTGCCGGCATAACGCTTGAACGGCCTATACCTATCAACTCAATCGACGCGACGCAGTTCATACGTTACGGAAAAAAACACGGGTTATCGAATTTTAAACAGCGATTGATCGGGACGGCACCGCCCGATGAACACAAATAAACCACAGTTATACCTGCATTGGTATGCTTGCCAATAAAGCGTCATGAAGTTAAGTAAATTCAGGCAATCAATGCATTAATTGTCACAAAATATAGCAATTTTCATTTCAGACTATGCCAACGTTTCTCAATACCTAGTCGGCCAATAGCTTTTAACGTTTGAATATTTCGTTGCGGAATTGCTTCGGGATTGGGGAAATTTTCAAGTACTCGATCCATCATTGTTTCGCGCAGAAAATGAATTAGCGGGTAGGGTGAACGATTAGTAAAGTGACTGGCCGACTCTGGGGGTTCACCCGCAAATAGGTAATCTGGATGAAAGCTCGCAAGCTGGATAATACCGGCAAGTTCCATTTCCTCTATTAGGTCTTCGGCATTCTCAACAAAGCTCAGATATTCTTCGAAATCAGTGAGTGCATTGGGTAACACTAATAAGCTAGTCGCAATGTCTGACTCAGGCGATTGCGCAATCAACTCTAACTCGGCCACGAAGGTCTCAGCCACTGGCCGCAACTGATCGGACTCACAGATACTGATGCGCATCCCAGCGGACGCCACCACGGGGCGGGCAAAAGGGCATAAGTTTAGGCCTACCACAAAATCATCAAGCCAAGCTCGAACCTGCTGTTCTACAACGGAAGCGATCGCGGCGGACATAGAAAACTCGCTCGGATAGATTAGGCCGCTAGAATAGCCAGTCAGGTCGCCATCAGCAACCCAAAGGTACTTTGCCTTTAACGTAGGTTAGATGAATAGGCCGGGCGTGTCCTCGCGTCTGCACACTATAGATCGGCCTACATCGACAACCATGTTAAACGGTTACGGCAGACCTTTGCCGAGGCGTGTAATGGCTGCATGAATGCCAAAGCTTTTCAACTAATGCGCAAGTTCGGATCGAAGCTATGCCATAACGCTCGAGATGAGCAGATGTTCAGTGTTAAGGCGCGACGATTAGAGCGAATAAGAAGATAGGTAAAGAAAATATTTGGTCGGGACGGCTGGCTTTGAACCTGCGACCACCACCCAGCGTGACGTTGCAATATGGTGAACCTA
>CALGJN010000197.1:0-4044 GCA_937920185.1 uncultured Cellvibrionales bacterium
GAGGAATTGAAGCACTGCATCGATACCGTAGAACCAAGCTTATTTTATGTTTCGGCGCGCTTTAGTGACAAGCTAGATCTGATCGTAAATGACCAACGAGCCAAGATATCGATAGAAGATTGTCTAGCAATACCTGAGGATGTCGTCGCCGATAGCGAAGCGCCCTGCAGCGATCCAGAACAGGGTTTGTTGCTGTTAAACACCAGCGGTACCACCGGATTACCCAAGGCGGCGTTAATCAGCCATCGCGCAGAGATAGCGCGCATGACGGTGTTGCGAATGGATTTAAAGGTTGAACCTACCGATGCATTTTTGGCGTGGGCGCCGATGTATCATATGGGCGGTAGCGATCACACATTATCGTCGATGATGATGGGCGCACCGGTGATTATCACCGATGGGTTAGATCTCGACGCCATGGTCGACGCGATTGGACGCCATCAGTTGGGTTGGTTGTTATTAATGCCCGCCACGATTGAGCCGCTGTTGAAGCGAATTGTTGAATCCGGCACCCAAGTTCGCGGCATTCGTGTCGTTGGCAGTAGCGCTGACATGTTACCCGCGGCATTGATCGCCGAGACTAGCGCGTTACTAAACGCGCCCTTTGCAAACAGCTTTGGCGCCACGGAAACGGGCTTGCCTCCGGCAACAGCTCACTTGATTCCTATTGGTGTTGCGCCGACCAACCTCGACAAGCAGCGCAGTTCGCTGTGCGAATTTCGTATTGTCGATGGTGAGGATCGCGATGTAACTGCAGGAGAGGTGGGAGAAATTATACTTCGAGGTCCCACCTTGTTCAGCGGTTATTGGAATGCCCCAGAGGTAAATGCCAAAGATTTTCGTGGCGGCTGGTTTCACATGGGCGATTTGTTTCGACAAACTGATGCCGGCGGGTTGGAGTTTGCTGGGCGTTCTAAATATATGATCAAGTCGGGCGGTGAAAATATATACCCGGCAGAAATTGAAAGGATTCTGTTGGCCGATCCAAGGGTCGATGACACAGTGGTGGTGCGTAAGCCCGACGACCACTGGGGCGAAATCCCGG
The DNA here is from genome assembly GCA_937920185.1 of uncultured Cellvibrionales bacterium. Classification (GTDB taxonomy): domain Bacteria; phylum Pseudomonadota; class Gammaproteobacteria; order Pseudomonadales; family Porticoccaceae; genus TMED48. The sequence goes on from CALGJN010000197.1 coordinate 1,046, forward strand.
TTGCCTTTGTGGTGCGAAATGATTCACAGCTCTGCGAGGCTGAGATAGAAACGCTTTGCAGGGCGCGATTGGCCGGATATAAACGACCGCGCGAGGTACATTTTGTGAGCATGGAGGAATTGCCGAGAAGCGATAGTGGTAAAATAATTCGCGAGGCACTGGAGCGCCGGCTGGAAACGGCATCAGTTTGATCTAAGGACAAGGCAGACATTGATAGCTTCTCATCTTGCGACTTATTGCCCGGTGTTTTGATTATTTACTTGCGCGCCGGCACTGCCATTCAGAGTGACTGAGTCAATCGACGAGAGCCTGAACGTCGACGCAAAGTCAGCGATCCGCCGCGATAAAGGATGGCGTTTGAAATGCCTTATACGCTTTGATACCGTCGAATTTTTCGAGTCAAAATCCGTCTTTAGGGTGGCTCGAATGCCGTTTAATAGCGTTTTGAACTACGATGCCGCGGGCCAGAGATTGTTCGCGGGCTAGCGACAACAAGTCGATGCCAAGAATCATTGACCGATACAACAGCAGAGGTAACATGCCAGTGGATAAAGATAAATACAGAGTCGGCGGTCCCTACGCCAAATACGTTTTGGTAGTAATGATTGTGGTCTACACCTTTAACCTCATCGATCGCCAGATTTTGTCGATATTATCGGAGGAGCTCAAGGGTGATCTTGGCATTACAGACGCCCAATTGGGTTTTCTCTACGGAACCAGTTTCGCCGCTTTTTACGCTATTTTCGGCCTGCCTCTCGGGCGCCTAGCGGACCTTTGGATCCGCAAGAGCTTAATCGCTATCGGGCTAGTTTTTTGGAGTGCCATGACCATGCTCTCGGGGACAGCTGGGGGTATTGTAAGTTTGGCTCTGTTCCGCTTTGGCGTGGGAGCCGGTGAAGCGAGCGCAACGCCTGCAACCTATTCACTGCTTTCCGATTGGTTTCCACCGAACCGACGTGCTAGCGTTCTTGCAACCTACTCGACGGGCGCCTATATCGGTATGGGCGTGAGCCTTGGGTTGGGTGGATTGATCGTCGATTTTTGGAAAAATACCTATCCGGATACTGCGCTAGCGCCTTTTGGGCTTGAGAGCTGGCAGGCGACATTTATGATGGTCGGGTTCCCGGGCATTATTTTGGCGTTTCTGGTTTACGCTATGCGCGAGCCCGAGAGGGGTCTTAGCGAGGGAATTAAGAGCGCCAAGCACCCACATCCTTTCAGGGAAACCTGGTATGAGTTGATGTCTATCGTGCCCCCGTTCTCTATTTATTCGCTGTCTAAAAACCGCGATGGCGGTGGCCGTGCCGTGGCTGTGAACCTGTTGGCGGCGGCGGTAATTATTGCATTGTCGGTAGGATTGGTAAATGCCACCAGCGATGTGGCGCAGTGGACGGTGCTTGGGATCGCCATTTATTGTCTGTTTTCGTGGGCCCAGTCGCTGAGTTTTCGCGATCCACCGGCGTTTGATTTAATCTTCAAAAGCAAGGCGCTTCGCTATGCCAACATCGCCTATCCAGCCTGTACGGTGATTACCTATAGCTTTAGCTTTTGGGTGGCACCGTATTTTTTGCGCACCTTTGATGCCGGGATTGCCGAGGTCGGTGTCGTTCTGGGAGCTACGCTGGCAATATGTGGCGGCGTTGGGGTTGCCACGGGCGGATACATGGCTGACTTTTTACGCGGTCGACGCGCAGATTTGCACGTTTATATGGCCATAGTTTCTGCCTGCTTTACCTCGGTCGCGGCGCTGGTATTACTAAATACGGATGATTTGAAGACGGCTTATATTGCCAACGCGGTATTGCAGTTTTTTGGTGTCTTTTGGAGTGGTGCGGGTTCTAGTATCGTGACCGAGTTGGTATTGCCGAGAATGCGCGCGACATCGTCTGCATTTTACATAGCGGTGGGCTCAATCATTGGATTGTCACTCGGGCCCTATACCGTCGGACGCCTGAGTGATTGGTTTACGGCTTCGGGGATGGACGCGAGTGACGCTTTGCGTACCAGTTTGCAGTTTATTTTAATTATCTACGTGGTGATCATTCTATTTTCGGTGCTGGCGCGGCGTCATTTTATTGCCGATTACAACAGCCGTCAGGCGCGTGCCGAGTTGGCGGGGGAGCCCCCTGCGTAGTACTGTGATGGCCGAGCCTGTGCGACAGATCGGACAGGCTCATACTCAGGTTCATACTCAGGCTGATAATTCTTTGCTCGATTAGCCAGATGGGGACGTTTTTTATAGACTATAGTTAAGTTCAAAAGCCATTGTCAGCCCGTCAATCACTGTCAATGGCAAACTGAAATAGTCTTGTAAGAGCTCACGCCATGCCTCACATTTTGAAATTGTTGTTGATCATAGCCATTTTTTTTCTAGTGCATTGTGCCAGTCGCAGCGGCCCAGAACCGATCCCTGAGATGATTGCCAGCGATCGAGAATTGCCTTTATCACTTGGGGAACTAGTTCATAGCCGTTGGAAAATGGTGGCTTTTCACGCCATGAAGCGAGACGAATTGGTCGGTACTAATACTGGTGGTGATGGTGAGATCAGCATAGCTTTCAGCGATCGGCGGATTTCTGGTTTCGCTGGTTGCAATACCTTTTCTGCCAGCGTGCTAGTTAATAATCACCGGCGTATTACGGTCGGGCCGATTGCTACGACCCGTAAGCACTGCCCGGCAAAGATGGCCCTAGAGCAACGGTTATTGCAGGTGCTGAGCGAGGCCTATTCCTACCAGCTAAAAGCTAAGCTACTGTTGCTGTACTCTGATCAAGACGTGCTATTGGCGACCTTTAGGCCACAATCGTCAAAAGGTTAACCCGCGCCATGGCCGCGTAATCGCGCAGCGGTAGGCTAGGGGCGGTCTCCTGCATGCTATAAAACGTGTTGCGAACTAGCCCACAAAACGCGTTGCCAACTAGCCCACAAAACGCGTTACAAACTAGCCCACAAAACGCGTTACAATTCACGCCATGGCCTTTGATTCAAATAGTTTTTTAA
>CALGJN010000198.1:0-2652 GCA_937920185.1 uncultured Cellvibrionales bacterium
AAAGAATCTCTAAAAGAATCTCTAAAAGAATCTCTAAAAGAATCTCTAAAAGAATCTCTAAAAGAATTCCTAAAGTACTAATGGTGGTGCGAGCATCTTTTGTTTGGCTAATCTAATAGCTATTGGCTAACCTAACAGCTACGCCGGAGGGATGATACTGCAGCGGCGTCGGTTGGCTCTGAAGTAGCTTGTTTGCCGTTATTCCCTAGACGCTGCCGCCGCGATTGAGCCCATCACTTGCCTTACTAGCCTCTTTAAATAAATAAATAACACAAATAACAGGCATTTAAAGCTAATTCTTTATAGCTAGATGACGATATACAGTATTATGTTGTCGTTGTTTACACAACAATGCTGGGTTTATTGTTATCTGTTTATTGTTATCTGTTTATTTTGGGCTCTTAACGTTGAGCTCGCAACATTTTGCTTAGAACTATTTATTTTGAGCTAAGCGCTTTGAGCAATGCACTTTGTGTTTTTTATTTTAAGCTATTTGTTTTGAACTATTTGTTTTGAACTATTTATTTTGAGCTATTTGTTTTGAGCTGGGCGCTTTAAGCTGCGCGTTTTTAGCTATGCGCTTTGGACCAAGGGCGATTCGGTACGCCTCGGGGTGATACTGACTAAGTGATGAATGTTAGTTGAACTGCATGGGCTAATCTATTCTAGGGAGAATCCGCAACATTATGTTTAAAAAGAGATATTTGGCGGTGTTGGCGGTGCTATTTGGCGTGGCACTGGTTACTACACTGGCAACAATGGAATCTCCAGACGAGGGGAGTCTTGTGCACCTGTCGTGTGCGCGCATTGATCAACCTACCGCGAGCCTCTTGCAAACGGTTATTACAGTAAATACCGCGAACAACACCATGACCTGGAATGGTGGTACTTTTGGTGATTTAATTGTCAATGAGCACCAATACCAGATTCGTGCGGTACCCAGAGATCAGTGCAAGAGCAAACTGAGTTGCCCCGATGCGACGATGATTGTCAATCGGATTACGCTGGTGGCTAGCAAGGATCGCTACAAGGGAGCTCAGCAAGATCGCAATCGGCGCTATCAGTGTCAGCAATCCGAACGCATATAGCCGATCATCGCTTTTTGCAGCTTTTTGCGGCCACGCATCGGTGATCAGGCGGCTGGGGCTTGTGGTGCAAAGACGTTCTCCCTAGTTAGCAATCCGCAACCCCATGGGTAACTGCTGTTTAGGGAGCGATTCGCGCGGTTTCAGAGTGCTTTTTGTCGTCGATTTATTGTCTGCGGTGGTGTGCAGTGGTGCGCGAAGTTGCCAAACGCTGTATTAACGACAATGGTGGCTAATCTACTCGACGTTCCAAGACTGCGTGACTGCAGAGCCCATAGAGTTTGGTTTTGTAGTCGCCGCTGAATAAAATCTTAGAAAATATATAGCGATCGCCGAGTTGCTTGACGGCGAGGCAACACTGGCCACTTCCGGCGTATATTTTTATGTTCGCCTCGTTAAATGGCTCGCAAATGTTTGCCCCATGTTCCCAGATACCCTCAATGGTCTGCGCCTCAAATCGGCCCGTGTAGCGATTGTCTGCGTCAAAGTGATGCGCCAGCATGGGGCGCAGGCTCGAATAATGTCCCGCAACGTCGGCAGATACATGGCTTGAGACGACCAGTAACAACGAGAGAAGGAGTCGCATAGACGTATTCCCAGTGAGCGGTTGTATTGTATGAGCGTATTTTTGCTCCTCGTGTTCGATTTTGGTTTTTAGTGATGTATATGTCCAGTAAAAAAAGGCTTGGTAGTGGTTTTTTGGACAATTGGGCAGACTAACGGCGTCATAATTGGGCAGAATAACGGCGTAATTAGGAGGCCGGTAAAACTGATAGGAGGCCGGTAAAACTGAGTAGTTGGCGAAGCGCTGAGGCAACGCCTCTGAGTATTTGTCGCTCGACCTGCTCAGTTGAGCTTACTGGCCTCACTACAATAAACTAGAAAGCGTAGTGCGAGGTTGTCAAGCAATTTAGTGTTGTGCCGTTATCTCGCGTAAAGAGTAAGTTACATTGCTACACCGGACTATTTTTCAATAATGCAACCAAATATGAGTGCATTAATACTCTTATTTATGATTCATATAAGGTATATTTACGCGATGACAATTCTGTATAAATTTATCGACTCGGTCAATCAATTACCTCTTGATCGATTTGAAGTTAAGCCCGACGCGAGCATCTTCGAGAGTTGGGATTTTTTGCGCCTCGGCGATGGCGATAGTGAACAGTTTTATTCGCGGGCCAAACCCGGAAATCCTCAGGGTCTTGGCAAGCAACTACGGATTGAAACAGATCTTTTGGATTGGCAAAATCAGGACCGGTCGAAGACCTACGTAGCGATGACCCACCAATTGGACTTTGCTCGTCAGCGTGAATATTTAGGTTCAATTTCTAAATTTGATATCAATATTCCGGATCAATCCCACGAGTTTCAAGCGCACGGCGACGGTGTTGGAGAATGGGATGGAACGCTGCAATGTGGTTTGCCCGACGATATCGCCGTGAGTTTGGAAATATGTCACGTTCAAGACCAAGAATTAAACGCTACAGCCAGCGTCAAGACAGGTTGGCAGGGTAAATTTTACGTGATGGTAAGGGTGCTGGTTGATCGCCAGTTGATGCAAAGC
>CALGJN010000199.1:0-5188 GCA_937920185.1 uncultured Cellvibrionales bacterium
AGAATTTGTCGGTCGATTCATCGTCAAACTGTTCCAGAGCGCAAATATAACAGTTGCGCTCGGCCAGATAGCCGGTGACTGCCGCGACCACGCCGCTGCCGGCGCGACAGGTTCCGGTGAAGATATAGTTGTTTATGTCGTCTGGCATGCTGCTCATGGTGGTTACTCATCTGTCGGGTAAGTTTTGCGTACATCCGCCCAGTGGGCCCGCTTGATCCGCTAGCGATGCTTTGTCAGCGACGCGATGATGCCTGTAACGGGATTGCTCGGTCAAGGGCAATTAGCCAGTCTACTGACTGCCGATACCCGCTCTTATGCAAGGCTTTATCGGTCATTCGGAATTTTAGCCGACCGCTTTGACGTCAGTCTTCCGGCAAATGCCACGAATATAGCCTGATGGTCGACGAACCGGTGTTGCGAGGGCTACCGTTGCGCTCAAAATCGACGCTGATCACAGCGCCATTGCCGGTTGAACTTGCTGGGCTAAAACCGGCAGCAAAGCCAACAATAACGTTTTTAAACTTCGATTTTCGAGGGAGATTTTTTGCATCTCGGTAACCTTTAATGATAAATTTACGCTGTTTATGCTTGGGTCGACCACATGCGCCGAAGGATTGGGATGAAAAAGGCAGGATGTCATGAAAACTGAAATTGTTACGGAAGAAGAAATGAGGGCTCTACTGCCCGCCTACGAGGTTGAGGACGAATATCTCGACCGTATCAGAAAAAAAATCTTTATGCGTACCGCGATCATCGTCGCGCTCTTTATTGTGCGATTACTGATGATTATTTCTTACCCTGAGTTTCATATTAGCGCGTTTTTTCAGAACGATCAGGTCGAAGGCTCCTTGCAGATCGAAAATATTGTGCTCTTTAGAATGTCTGTGTTAATTCCATTTATGGTGATTTACATCGTCAGCTTCTGGAAGAACCTGTACTTTCGTACCGTGACCGTAGTGTCACTGATCATCGTTTCGAGTATCCTATGGAGCGATATGGAACAGCATCTGGGCTCATTCTTGTCGGAGGCGACTGCCTTGGTCTGGGCGGCATGGGCAATACGGGTCACCTGCCTGTGGCTGTTGATTCTCAACTACATCGATGTGCGCCGTTAAGGGCTTTTGGGAACGCTAAATGAACAAATTTTGGGTGCTACTACTGTTTATAGCCTCTACACAGGGATGTAGCACCTATCGCCCCACCAATGCCGAAAATCTATGCGATATTTTTTGGGGTGAAACCGATTGGTACGAGGGCGCCAGAACCTCGAAAAAGCGCTGGGGAACGCCGATTCCGCTGATGATGTCGATCATTTATCAGGAGTCAAGTTTCCGGCCCAAAGTTCGGCCCGAACGCCCTAAGTTTTTATTTATTCCGCTGCCTCGACGTTCTTCGGCCTATGGTTATGCTCAGGCTCAGGATCCGGCGTGGAATGACTACCGTAAGGATACCGGTAACTGGGGACATGACCGCGATGATTTTGATGACGCGATCAACTTTGTCGGCTGGTACACCGACAAAACTCACAGTGTGACTGGCGTATCAAAATGGGATGCCTATTCTCAGTACCTTGCATATCACGAGGGCTGGGGCGGTTACAAACGCGGCAGTTTTAAAGGAAAGTCGCAATTGCTCGGCGCAGCGACCAAGGTTAAGCGCCGGAGTGCCCGCTATGGCGAGCAATTAAAGACCTGCTCGGCGGCGCTCGACAGGAGCGTCGACAGTTGGTTTTGACGCGTCCAGCAAAGCGACCCTCAGGTATTCCACTCCCTTATCGATCAGCGTTTTAGTTGCTCTTTAAAGGACCACATCAGCAAAGGGCCACATCAGCGGCACTTATCTCTACCCTATTAAATAAGTGACGCGTCGGTTGGCACTGCGTTTCGCGGTGGTGAGATCGGCGAGCGTCGCTACTGGGTATGATTTTTTATAATTTTTTTGGAGTGTCTAAAGCCTATGGCAGATGTCGATATAGTGATCATTGGTGCGGGCCTTTCCGGCATCGGTGCCGCCTGCCATTTAGAGCGCAACAACCCCGGTAAACGCTATCTTATTCTCGAATCTCGAGCGGCAATGGGCGGCACTTGGGATCTGTTTCGCTACCCGGGTGTTCGCTCCGATTCCGACATGCACACACTGGGGTATGCGTTCAAACCCTGGGGCGATAAAAAAGCCATTGCCGATGGCGACGATATTCTGAGCTACATTCGCGAAACGGCTGAGCAGTATGGGGTTGATTCCAAAGTGCGCTATGGCCAAAAAGTCACCGCTGCTGCTTGGGATAGCGCGACCGCCTGCTGGACCTTAACTATCGCCCGCGGGGATGGCGAGCCGACGTCACTGGTCTGTCGTTTTGTTTATAGCTGCACTGGATATTATAACTACGATGCTGGCCATATGCCTGATTTTGATGGGGTTGAAGATTTTCAGGGGCGTCTGGTACACCCGCAACACTGGCCGCAAGACCTCGATTATCGCGACCGTCAGGTGGTGGTGATCGGCAGTGGTGCCACGGCGATCACGCTGGTGCCGGCGATGGCAAAAACTGCCGCCAAAGTTACTATGCTGCAGCGTTCGCCGACTTATGTGGTGTCGCAACCGGCGGTCGATACCAGCGCTGAACGATTGCGACGCTGGCTTCCCGCAGTTGCGGCCTATTCGCTAACGCGCTGGAAAAACGTAACGTTACAGGCCATCACTTTCTATTTTAGCCGACGCTACCCCGAGTTGGTAAAACGCCTATTGCGCAAGTGGGTCGGTCTTCAGTTGGGTGATAAGTTTGACCTCGATCGGCATTTTTCTCCGCGCTACAATCCTTGGGATCAACGTTTGTGCGTAGCCCCCGACGGCGATTTCTTTCGTGCATTGCGCCGCGGCGCCGCAGCCATCGTTACCGACCGGATCAGTGCCTTCACCGCGAAGGGTATTCAACTCGAATCGGGCGAGCATCTCGATGCCGACATCGTGGTCAGTGCGACCGGTCTTGAAATGCTACCCTTTGGCGGTATAGCGTTTACCGTGGACGATCGAGCGATGCCGATTCCGGAGACCTTAGCTTACAAAGGGATGATGCTCAGCGGCCTGCCCAATTTGGCGGTAGCGGTGGGTTATACCAATGCTTCGTGGACACTAAAGTGCGACTTAACCAGCGATTATGTCTGTCGTTTACTCAATTATATGGATCGCCGTGGTTACAGCCACTGCGTGGCTATGCATCGCGATGGGGATGTAGCATCGACACCATTTTTGGACTTTTCGTCGGGTTATATCACCCGTGCAGTCGATCGATTCCCGCGTCAGGGTACCCGATCGCCATGGAGATTGCGGCAAAATTATTTGTTGGATTTGTTGGGGTTACGCTTTGCTTCCCTCAACGATTCGGCGATCGAATTTCATCGCGCTCCGGGTTCTGATGGCTAGCAGGAGCGGAAAAAATCACCGCGCTCTGTATCAATCGACACTGTTCTGCGAGCGTTGTATCGGGTAGTATTTGAATTTTATTTAAAGGATGCGTTCAATGAATACACAACCGACCGATAGTCGTTACCATATTACCCATTTAATCAACCAGTACGGCTTCACTATAGACACCGGAGATCTGCAGAGCTTTGCCGCGCTCTTTGCCGATGGGGTGTGGGAGGTCGAAGGTAGCGAGCCCTGTGTTGGTTCGCAACAAGTACTCGATGCCTTGGCCACCGTGCGCATCTATGACGATGGTACGCCGCGCACCAAGCATGTAATTAGCAACCTCGACTTGGCGATCGACGAGGCCGGCGATAGCGCCCAAAGCCAGTGTTACATTACGTTGTTTCAACAGACAGACGATTTTCCAATGCAGGCGATTTTTTGCGGTCATTACTTTGACGAATTTGTGCGCATCGACAATCGATGGCGTTTTAGCCATCGCCTGATCAAAAATATGCTGGTTGGCGATTTGAGCGCGCATCACGCCGATCCATCGAGCATTGTCGCCGGCGGTTAATCGCTAGGGTCGTGTGCGCGCAGTGAAGGCGGCTAGTAGACAGGGATATCGAGGTTGCATATGGCGCAGGTGGTCATTTCAGGAGCGTCGCGCGCGCCGATCGATCATCTCCGTTACCGGCTCTGGCGGGGGATATAACCCGTGAGGATTTCTCTGGCCAATTTAGCGCGTGGCTTGCAGACCTGCAGGTGGCGAGGGTTGATCGCTTGTCCAGCGCAGATATTGTCAATATCACCTCGCGGTTGGGGTCGATGGTTCAGCACCAGCGGGGGGATTTTACTGGTGGTGATTTTTGCTATGCTTATCGGATCGCCAAAGCCGCACAAAATACGCTGTCGCTGTGTTGGTCCGACGATCCAGAACTGGCCGGTTGTCGGATACTATTGATCAACTGCGGTTTGTTGCAGACGGCGTCGGGGTCGAGCGATGCGGTCTTTTCGCCGGCGCAGGGCGCTCGGGCAGTGTTGGCAACCACTCAACGGGCGCCTCGCTCGGGCCTCTACCATGCGTTTGGCGAACTCGCGGAGTACTAAGCGCCGTTCCCATAGGGTATTTATTCGGCTTGCTGCGCCAACCCCCTGCGACTATGGCAGTCCATAGAGCAGCATGGGCCGCTCCGAGGATTTACCGATACTTCAGTCTACGGGTGAAAACTATAGTTTGAACTAGTACTTGTGTTGGATTATTGCTTTTGAGACTATAGCCGTGAGTTACTTTTTTATTCGGAGTTTAGTCAGTGAAATACCTACAATTTTTTACAGTGACGATGTTTTCAGCGATATTTTTAGCGATGGCTAGCGCAACCGCCGCTCACGAGGGTGGTATCGTATTGATTACTTGCGGTGAGCGAGAAATGATACTCGACACCGATACCGCACGACTGGATATCACCGAGTTTAGGGGGGGCACTTGGTCCCGCGGGGTGCGTTTTGAAAATGGCGTTTCGCGCATCAGCTTTCAAGTGATCACGTCCAATTATATCGAGGGCTGGGGTATCGACCGCGAGACGCTGATGGCGGTGAGCCACTTGCAGGTGCTACAGCAACCGGACAAAGAACGCGTCGATCCGGTGGTCACCAGCGCTCAATGCGTCAAGGAAGATCGAGAGCTGAATAATCAGATCTAGCGTCCAGAACTCAGCCTCCAGAACTCAGTCTCCAGAATAGAGTCTGTGGAACAGCGCCGGTAAAAAAGCACCGGTAAAAT
>CALGJN010000200.1:0-5184 GCA_937920185.1 uncultured Cellvibrionales bacterium
TAACCGGCAACAATGACGGCTATGCCGTCGCACTGGATCTGATCGATGCCGGCGTCGAGGTCAAAGCCATCGTCGACTTGCGAGACGCACCGGTCTATGACGCCATCGCCGAGCATGTCAGTAGCTTGGGTATATCGGTCAAGCTTGGTCACGCCGTCTATGCCGCCAAACGCAACGCCAGTCGCTTGCATCTGGGCTCGGTCGATGTGCGCAAGATTGTCGACCGGGGGCGCTGCGCAACTGAGTCCGAAACAATCAACTGTGACACGCTGTGCATGTCGGTCGGTTACACCCCCACCTATCAACTGATCTGCCAAGCCGGCGGACGCCTAAGCTACGACGACGACAGCGCCATGTTTACCCTCAGTGACTGCCCCGAGAACTGTTATACCGCGGGCTCGGTCAACGGTTACTGGAGCCTCGAAGACGTTATAAGCGACGCTGAGCGGGCCGCAATCATCGCCACCCAGGCCCTCGATGTCGATCGACGCGAAGTGCCGAGCGCGGTGGTCCACCAGCAAACCCAGAGCCCAAACCATCCCTGGCCGATTTTTGCCCACCCCAAGGGTTGCGAGTTTGTCGACTTCGATGAAGATTTACAGATTGCCGATATCATCAACGCGACGCGCGACGGCTACCAACATATACAACTGGTGAAACGCTATTCGACCTGTGGCATGGGGCCCTCGCAAGGGCGTCATTCGGCACTCGCCACCGCCCGGCTAGTGGCCGATGCTACCCAGCGAACAGTCGCTCAAACCGGGGTAACTACGGCACGCCCGCCGTTTTCGGCGGAACATCTGGCGCACAGCGCTGGACGCAGTTTTTATCCAGCAAGGCGCAGTAATATGCACTATCGACATCTCGAGAGCGGCGCCCAGATGCTGCAAGCGGGTGCCTGGTATCGGCCGGCGTATTATGGCCAGGTACCGGCGCGAGAAGACTGTATTCAGCGCGAGGTCGACAACGTGCGTAACAATGTCGGCCTCATCGACGTGTCCACCCTCGGCGGTATCGAAGTCCGCGGCGTCGATGCCGGTGAGTTTTTAAACCGTTTTTACACCTTCGGTTTCCTCAAACAGCCGGTCGGTCGCGCTCGATATGCGTTGCTGACCAACGAGGCCGGTGTTGTCATCGACGATGGCGTCGCCTGCCGCTTTGCCGAGCAACACTACTATGTGACCGCAACCACTGGCGGTGCCGATCGCGTCTATCAGAGCATGCTGAAATGGAATGCCCAATGGCGGTTGGATGTCGATATAGCCAACGTCACGTCGGCCTATGCAGGGGTCAACATTGCCGGGCCGAACGCGCGCGAAGTGCTCGCCAAACTGTGCACAGACATTGATCTCAGTGCCGCGGCGTTTCCCTACATGGGGGTTCGTGAGGGCACTGTCGCAGGCATCGCCGCGCGGGTCATACGGGTTGGGTTTGTCGGTGAACTTGGCTATGAAGTGCACGTACCCCAGCACGCCGGCGAAGCGCTCTGGGATGCGCTCATCAACGCTGGCCAGAATTGTGCGATGGCACCCTTTGGCGTCGAGGCACAGCGGCTGCTGCGCTTAGAAAAGGGGCATATTATTATCGGCCAAGACACCGACGCGATGTCAAACCCCACCGAGGTGAAAATGGGTTGGGCGGTGTCCAAACTGAAGCCGTTTTTTGTCGGTGGCCGGACCCTCCAAGAACTCGGCCGGCTGCCACTCAAACGCTGCCTGGTGGGTTTTGTGATCGACGACCCGATGGCGCCGATTCCGCTGGAGAGTCATCTAGTTGTAGACGGCGATAAAATGACCGGGCGGGTGACTTCGGTGAACTATTCGCCGACCCTTGGCAAGCCCATTGGCCTCGCCTATGTGCCGCCAAATTGCGCCGAGACCGGCGGCAACTTCACCATTAAATCGAGTGGCGGCGTTTTGGTGGTCGCCACGGTCGTCGATCTGCCGTTCTACGATGCCGATAACCGACGACAGGAACTCTAGCCATGGATCCATCCATCTCGCCAACGCAGACCTCGCGTCGCAGTTCACTCTATCGACGCCACAGCCAACTCGGCGCAGAATTTCACCGCTTTGGCGAGGCCATAGCAGTGCACCATTATGGCAGCGATGAGGCCACCCAAGCACAAAGCCTTGGGCTTGCCGATCTATCTACCCTACCCCGTGTCGGCTTTAAAGGCGCGGGCACGCCGGCCTGGGCAGAACAATGCGGGGTGCATTTGCCGCACCAACCGAACTGGTCAAGCGAGCAACCAGACGGCACACTGGTCGCTCGCCTGTCGTCCAGCGAACTGCTGATGATCGGCGATTACAGTGGACATTCGCCGTTGATCGATCGCCTCGCCGCAGCCGATCGCCCAGAGCGCGTTTACCCGCTACCGCGCGCCGACAGCCACAGTTGGCTGGCGCTGTGTGGATCGCATGCAGCCGACACGCTGGCCAAGGTTTGCGCTGTGGACCTGCGACCGCAACACTTTGAGAATGGTCAGATCGCCCAGACGTCGCTGGCGAAAATCAACGCCATTATTCTGCGTTCCGACATCGGCAACCTAACCAACTACGCCATCTTTAGCGATAGTAGTTCGGTAGAATACCTTTGGGACAGTTTGTTGGATGCGATGGCAGAGCACCGAGGCTCCCCCGTGGGTCTCGAGGCCCTGACCAACAATCGCTAGCGCCAAAATCGCAGCAAAGATGAATAATTCGCTTATACTCGCAGCATGAAAAATAATAAAAACATAGAGATTAGCGCGCTGAAGATATTTGCCGCGGTCGCTACCTCGCAGACCCTGACGCAAGCGGCGGAGCAACTCGGTATAACCCAATCTGCGGTCTCGCAAACCATCAAACAACTCGAGATTCAAACCGATACCCAACTGGTTATCACTCGCTCGCGTCCGATCAAACTCACGCCCAGTGGTCAAGTGCTAAAAGACTACGCCCATCAGGTCATCATCGATACTCAGCGCATGTTGGCCGAGGTTCGCTTAGCCTCTAAGGGCGGATTGATCCCGTTAAACGTCGGTATGGTAGATTCGTTTTGCGATGTTGCCGGGGTGCAGTTTATGCAACAGTTGAAGCCCTTTACTTCCAAACTGGCGTTGCGCACCGGCTTGGTCTCGCCCCTAACGCAGGCGCTGCTGAATCGCGATCTCGACATTTTGATCACCGGCGATCCACTCGATCAACATCCGCAGTTGCAACGCTTCCCGTTGCTGCGCGATCCCTTCGTGATCATCGTCCCGGAAAAGTTCAGCCGCGACGGGTCGGTCGACATCCAGACGCTGGCCGACACCCTGCCGTTTATTCAGTACAATCGGCAATCGCGCCTCGGCGCACTCACCGACTTAATCGCTCGGCGCATGGACATCACCCTGCACAGCGACTACGAACTGGACAGCACTCAGACACTGCTGCGCTTTGTGCAGTCCGGCCACGGTTGGTCGATTGTCACCGGGCTGTGCATCGTGCGCTACCCTGAATTACTGCAAAATATTCGCGTCATGCAACTCGCGACCGGCAACCATGCTCGCTATCTAACGCTGCTCAGCCGCCCCGATGAACTCGGTGAGTTACCGCGGGTCAGCGCAGAGGTTTGCCGCTCCCTGTACCGCGACGAGATCGTACCGCAACTTATGAGCATCGCACCTTGGTTGGGTAATCAAGCGTTTTCGATCACCGAGATGCCCACTATTTAAGCCTCGACGATCGACTCAGGCTTATGACCTGTAGGTAACGCCCTTTGTGCCTTGCCGGCGCGATTAAAAATCGCGCTCGTAGATTGGCGCTTGATCGAGGTTCGATGGATGCACCTGCAACGCAACCTTGACCGGTCGGTCGACGGGTTGCGGATGACTGCCATGATCGGATGGCAAGTGCTCTAAACTCCACCCCAACGAAGCAATATTGCGCGCCAGCATCGAGTCAATTTGGGCCTCGGAATAATCGATCGAGGCAAGAATCTGGCGGGTCGAGTGACCGTGCCGCTCGGTCGGCGCGATGGCTACAATGGCACTGCGCGAGGGCCTGATTGCGTAGTGATCAACCTGCGTTAAACAATGTCCGCTGGGGTGATCGGCGTGTACCGAAAACGCAAAACTGCCTCGATCTATACCGACCTGCCCATCGGCTGGGCGGCCATACCGCTGGCGCAACATCTCGATCGACAGCGGTTGAGCCGCGGCGATATCGGCCGCCACAAAGCGCGCCATCCACTCGGCAGTCGACGCCTGCTGAAACGCCACCGTCAGAAAGGTCTGAATATCTGCCGTAACGGTAATCCCCTGCAGCCCCGGCACACGACGCTCCATGGTCTCAAGATCGGCGCCGCTGGCATCAATAAACAACCAATCGTCCCAGGTTTGGTAAAAATGCGACAGCGCATGGTTACCCATCGCGCTGCGCCCACTCGGCTCGTTGAAATCCGCCAGATCGGTATAGTCGAAGCAGAATGGCAATTGCGCCAAGTTGGTCACCGCAGACAGCGAGGTACGCGCCCGCGAGGGCACACCAGTCTTTTCGCGCTGATAGAGGGCCACCGCGATGATCAAACCCGCAGCAAAGCCACAGTTGACGTCTAATGTTCCCAGATGCGCGTGCTCTTCTGGCGTTTCTACGCCGCCAAATCGCGACATAATCCCACTGTTGGCCTGGATGATATCGTCGTAACCAATGTAATCGCTCTTCGGTCCCGGTCGTGGACCACCAAAACAGTCGAGCCGACAAAAAATCAATTCAGGGTTGATCGCAGCCAGGCTATCGCGATCCATCCCAAGCGGCATCATCTGCCGTTCGGCAGCGTTGATAACCAACACATCGACGCTGCGCACCAATCGTTCAAACGCCTCGCGACCTTCGGCGTTATTAATGTCTAACAATCCGCTGCGCTTACCCATATCGGATTGAAAGGCAAACAGTGTCCCGATGAGCGGGTCGTAACTGGGCGTTACTGGCTCGAGCTTAATTACCTCCGCGCCAAAGCGCGCCAAAAAGGCAGTCGAGTGCGGCCCGGCTATAACGTTGGTCAGATCGAGAATGCGCACCCCATGCAACCAACCCTGATGGGTCGGTTCAGACGTTGCTTGACGAGCCTCGGGAGAGAATTGCGACGCAGATTGATCGGCGGTTGCGAGGCTGCGCAATTGTTCGAGCGCCTGATCATAAGTCACGTAACGACGCGCCATCG
>CALGJN010000201.1:0-4119 GCA_937920185.1 uncultured Cellvibrionales bacterium
CGTCGGAGATACAATCATGAATAATTTGCGCGGTGGGCTGCTTAGCCCAAGGCACGAGCCGCACGGTATCGAGATCCGGGCGCAGCAACATATCGCCATCATTTAGACCGAGAATATCATCGAACTCGTCCGGATAGGTTCCGGTCACCGACTGCATCAGAAGCGCCTCGGGCAGTCGGGTATCCTCCCTGCCAAATTTGTCGGCAGAGACAAATTTACCTCGCCCATAACCAGTTAAATCAGCGGCCAAGCACTCGACCGCAACAATCTTGTGCGCTCGTAACCATTGCTTGATTCCAGCCAAGGTCATGCGTTCGTTGTCACTGGCAGTTTTGTCCGTCATGCCGTCCCCTCAAACACTGACTATGCGCGCCGAGCAAGCACGCTTAAAGGCGATGAAAATACCTTGGTAAAAGGCATTGCCTGTCACTTTCCACTCGGGATGCCACTGAACACCGAGCACAAAACGGTCGCTACGCTGCAGTCTAAACGCCTCAATTAATCCGTCTGGCGCATGCGCCTCAGCGACCAATCCCGGTGCCAGTCTGTCGACGCCCTGCTGGTGAATGCTGTTGACTTCGGCACTTTCAGAGGCACTGATTTCACCGAGTATGCTGCCGGGGGTAAAGGTTACAGCGTGGCTCGCTGAGTATTGCACGTCCAACGGTTGATTTGGGTCCTCGCGGTGATCGAGCATGCCGGGCACCTCGTGTATGGACTGGTGCAAACTACCTCCGAGCGCCACATTAATCTCTTGAAAACCGCGGCAGATACCGAGCACGGGAATATTAGCTTCGATTGCCATCGCGATAAGAGGTAGGCAGGTCGCATCGCGCGCCGAGTCTCGAAGCCCATCGGTTGTAGGATCACCCGCGTAGTGGTGGGGCGCAATATTACTGTGCGATCCGGTCAACATCAAACCATCCATCTCATGCAGGTAAGTCGCCAACAAATGCTCATCGGCGATCGCCGGAATTGCTATGGGTAGCGCCTGCATACCCTCAGATATCGCCCGCAAGTACTTGTCGCCAACGGCATGAAAGGGGAGCGAACCGAGCATTTTGCAATCTGCAACCGTGCCTATCTTCAACATGACGCTATAGTCCAAAAATAGTGCTTAATAAAAAACCGCGTGCGCTCTGGCAATAGCTCACCAGATATTGCCAGCACGTTGGCCCTTAGTGCCTGTCTCAAGCGCTATGCTTAGCGCACTCATACATCGACACTAAAAAAGTCTCAAACGTACAAAAGTTCAATGACTAAAATAAGTTTATCCATGATATGTTTACCGAAAATATATCAGCGACTTTTTATAAAAACCGAATTAATCTTCAGTTTATGGAATTTTTGTACTAAAATCAACTTAACACTTTTCATCGCAATCATGAGGGCGCGACGTGTCGACGACCATGACATCGCAGCAATTTGCAGAGTTTGAAAACTTTATGCATGAAAATCCAGACATCGATACTATCGAGGTCCTGGTAACTGACTTGAATGGTATTTTGCGCGGTAAATGGTTACCACGGGAGCACTTACAACGCGTCCTAGAGGGCAACTTTAAAATGCCATTGTCCGCCGTAACCGCAGATATCTGGGGTCGTGATGTTGCCTCTCTGTGCGCCCAGACAGGTGATGGCGACGGCATCTGTCGACCGGTCGCCGGAAGTCTAAAACGTATCCCTTGGCTGTCGTCACCGACCGCACAATTGCTATTAAAAATGACTACGGAAGATGGTGACCCTTGGGGCTGTGACCCCCGCGTCGTGCTCGAGCGCGTAGTCGATCGCTATCGCGCCCGCGGTTGGCGCGCAGTAACCGCCGCCGAATTGGAGTTCTATCTATTTTTGGAACGTGCCGATCACTGCGGTGCGCCTCAATTGCCAGCCACCCGCAGCAACGGCCACTGTCAAATTGGCGGCCAAATTTTTAATACTGACACCATGCATGAATATGCAGAGCTGTTGCACGCCATCCGGACAGCTTGCCGCGACATGAAAGTGCCATTAGATACCATCGTCAAAGAACTTTCACCGGCGCAATTCGAACTCAACCTGCAGCATGTCGACGACCCACTTGTCGCCGCCGATAATGCCCAATGGCTAAAACGAACCATAAAACACATTGCTCAGCAGCACGGCTATATCGCCTCTTTTATGGCGAAACCACTGGCCCACTTGGACGGCAACGGACTGCATGTGCACGCGAGTATCGTCGATACCAATGGCCACAATCTATTCGACGACGGTACTCCCGAGGGCAGTCAAATCCTGCGCAATGCAGTGGCTGGTTTACAACAGACGATGGCAGAAACATTTTTATTGTACGCACCACATATCAACTCCTACCGGCGCTTTAAAAGCGGAAGCCACGCGCCGGTAGCGCCGACCTGGGGCTACGAAAATCGCGATGTAGCGTTGCGCATCCCTAACGGTGACCATAATGCACGACGAATTGAGTGTCGCGTTGCTGGCGCCGACGCCAACCCCTATTTAACGTTGGCAACAATTTTAGCCAGTATGCTTTGGGGCATTGAACACCAACGCCAACCGAGCGAACCTCAGACCACTGGTTACACCGAGCAAAAACCGAGTCTGCCGCGCCATTGGTTTGAGGCATTACAAAACTTTGAGCAGTCAACTCGCATTGGAGAAATGTTAGGAGAAGATTTTCAACGCGCCTACGGCGCTATAAAACAGGCTGAACAACACGAATTTGAGGGCTTGATCAGTGCCATGGAACACGACACCTATTTAGTTTTGTCCTAGTGGATATTCAGCGGAGTTATCAGACCGATGTCTAGCCAGCGCCAAGAAAAATTGAAGACCTCCCTCAGCCAGCGCCGCCGTCCAGTGCAACAACGCTCTCAGCAACGTGCTCGACAGATTCTAGAAACCACTGCTCGGCTATTGGAAGAGGTTGGCATCGACGACCTGACCACTGTTCTGATCGCGCGTAACCTGAACATTTCCGTGGGCTCGCTGTACCACTATTTCCCCAATAAGCACGCTATTCTATACTGCCTCGGAGAAGCTTGGCTCGAGCAGATGACGATCGCTATGAACAGCATGGAAAGTCTCGATATCGAAGGTTTAACGCTGGCCGGCTTTGTCGACGTGGCGATTGATGGGATGTCAAAAGTTTACCGGGACCAAGCCGCAGTTTTGCCCCTCGCACAGGCGCTTTGGAATATCCCAGAATTGCGCGAGCTAGACATTCAACACGATCAGTTGGTCATAGGCAAACTAGCTAACATCTTCAAACGCCTCGCTTTGACAGGCACGCGCACTCAACTCGAGCGCATCGGGCAAGTTTATTTAGAGACCACTCACGCGGTGCTGCTGGCCGTAGTGGCACAGACCAATCCACGTTCTAGATCAAGTCTCGCCGACCTCAAGTCGATGATACTCGCACTACTTGAATCGTACCGGCCGCGATCATCAATATAGAGTCGTTAACCACCGCCACTGATCGCCTTGATCTCGAGGTAGTCATCAAAGCCAAAAGCTCCCCACTCGCGACCATTGCCCGATTGTTTATATCCGCCAAATGGCGAACTGAATAGGTGTGACGCGCCATTCACGCGCACCATGCCAGCTCTCAATTGGCTCGTAACACGATCGACAAGTGCCTCATTGTTACTGTTAACATAGGCCGCAAGACCATAGGGTGTGTCATTGGCTAGGTCGATTGCCTGTTGTTCGCTATCGAATGGAATCATCACTAGTACCGGCCCAAATACCTCCTCGCGAGCAATGGTCATCTGATTGTCTACATCGGCAAACACCGTCGGTTTAGTGAAGTGACCGGTCTCGAATCCCTCGGGCTTACCAAGTCCGCCCACCACCAGCCGAGCGCCCTCCTCGATGCCGGTCTGAATTAAGTCCTGTACTTTGTTATATTGCAGTCGGCTGACCAGCGGGCCTATATGCGCACCAGGCTGGTCGGCTCGCCCCACAGCTATGGCACTCGCCGCTTTTACTGCATATGCGACCGCCTCGGTATAGAGTTGACTAGGCACCAGCATACGCGTCGGCGCATTGCATGATTGACCGACATTTTCCATACAGTCGTTGACCCCTCGCGCCACTGTGGCTTCGAGATCCACATCCTCAAAAA
>CALGJN010000202.1:0-23807 GCA_937920185.1 uncultured Cellvibrionales bacterium
TCGTCCGCCGCGTCGCCGCGCCACTTACCGTGCATTTAATTAGTGTTTAATTAGTTATGAATCATATCTCCGGACGCTGGAAACTCGGTCTGTTGTTAGCGCTTTCCACCGCCATCATGTGGGGTGTATTGCCGGTTGCCCTAAAGGGGGTGATGGAGACGCTAGATCCGTTCACAGTGACGTTTTTTCGGTTTTCATTGGCCGGCGTATTGCTCGCTCCGTATTTGTGGGCGACTGGGCGACTGACCGGTTTTCCGACGCTGTTATCGCTCGGTCTGGGTGGGCAGTTGTTACTCGCTGGTCTATTGCTGGCCTGTAACTATGGGCTGTATATCGTCGGCCTCGAAAAAACCACCTCGGAAGCTGCGCAGGTGATGATCCAGCTTGCGCCGATGCTCTTGCTGGTGGCGGGTATCTGGGTGTTTAACGAATCATTTTCGAGGTTGCAGTGGCTGGGTGTTGTCAGCTTTGTGTCTGGGCTAGGGCTATTTTTCAACCACCATGCCGGCGATCTATTCGTAACATTTAACGACTACGGGTTGGGTATGTTGATGGTGATTGTGGCGGCGATCTGTTGGGCCGGTTATGCGATTGTGCAAAAGTTTTTACTGCGTCAATTCAGTTCGCAACAGACCATGCTGGTGTTTTATGTTATCGGTGCGCTGGTATTTTTGCCGTTTAGCGATTTCGCTCCGACGCAAGACCTAAGCCAGTGGCAGTGGCTATTGTTGGCGTTTTGCGGCGTCAATACGCTCATCGCCTACGGCTGTTTTGCCGAGGCATTGGCCCACCTAGAGGCCTCTCGCGTTAGTGCGATCATCGCGTTGACGCCACTGCTAACCGTGCTGATCGTCCAACTGATACCGATCGAGGGGATCGTCGCAGAGCCGCTCGATGCGCTGTCGCTATTGGGCGCCCTAATGGTGGTTTGCGGCTCGGTGACGGCAGCCACAGCCAAGGGGCAGACCACGGCGACCGCCGAAGATTGAGCACCCGCACGGGCCAACAATAACCTACATAAAAAGTGCTTACGCCGTCCTATAGTTGCCTCGCTGGGAGGTTAAAATAAGCCGGCGACGTCACCCTGCGAGTCGATCCGAATGCTGTTGGCCGCGGGCACGCGCGGTAGACCGGGCATGGTCATGATGTCGCCACAGACCACGACGATAAATCCAGCACCCGCGCTCAGGCGCACCTCTCGAATCGCCACCAGGTGGTTACTCGGCGCACCCTTGAGGTTGGGGTCGGTTGAAAAGCTGTACTGGGTCTTGGCGATACACACCGGAAAATGCCCGTAGCCGTCAGTTTGAAATTTCTTAATCTGGTCGCGAATTTTTTGATCGGCAATGATATTGTCGGCCCGATAAATACGAGTGGCGACGGTTTTTATTTTCTCCCAAATTGGCATGTCGTCCGGGTACAGCGGTGCAAAATTGGCCATGCCGCTGTCGGCGAGCGCCGCCACTTCGCTGGCTAGTTCCTCGCTACCAGCGCCGCCATCGGCCCAGTGCGTGCAGCCTATTGCCTTGACGCCATTGGCCTCGGCGACCTCGGCGATAACCGCGATTTCGTCGTCGGCGTCCTCGGTAAAGCGGTTGATGGCGACGATCACTGGAACGCCGAAGGCTTTCACATTTTCTATATGCCGTACCAGATTACTACAGCCGCTACGCAGTGCTTCCAAGCCCTCGCTATCGGCGTCGGCGTGCATCTTTAAGGCGCGCACCGTGGCGACAATCACCGCTGCGTCTGGGTGCAAATTGGCCGAGCGACACTTGATGTCAAAAAACTTCTCGGCGCCTAAGTCAGCGCCAAAGCCGGCCTCTGTGACGACGTAGTCGGCCATCTTGAGGCTCGCTTTGGTGGCAATCACCGAGTTGCAACCATGGGCAATATTGGCAAACGGCCCGCCGTGGATAATCGCTGGATTGTTCTCTAGCGTCTGCACCAGGTTGGGCGCGAGCGCGTCTTTAAGTAGCACGGTCATCGCGCCGGTGCCGAGAATATCGACCGCGTGTACTGGCGTTTGTTCACGCGTGTAGCCGACCACGATACGGTCGAGACGAGCGTTTAAATCGTCGAGATCGGTGGCTAGGCAAAAGATTGCCATGACCTCAGAGGCGACAGTGATGTCGTAACCATCCTGCCGCGGGAAACCGTTGCCGGGCCCGCCGAGACCGCAGCTGATGTTGCGCAGGGCGCGGTCATTCATGTCGATAACGCGCTTCCAGGCGATACGTCGGGCGTCGATCTCGAGACTATTGCCCCAGTGGATATGGTTGTCGAGTAGCGCTGACAGCAAGTTGTGAGCCGCGCCTATGGCGTGAAAGTCACCGGTAAAGTGGAGGTTGATATCCTCCATCGGTATGACCTGCGCATAGCCACCGCCGGCGGCTCCCCCCTTCATGCCAAAGCACGGGCCGAGGCTCGGTTCGCGCAGGCAGACCAGCGCTTTTTTACCGATCCGGTTGAGGCCATCGGCAAGTCCCACCGAGGTAGTGGTCTTACCCTCGCCGGCGGGTGTCGGCGTGATCGCCGTCACCAGAATTAACTTGCCATCCGGTTGGTCCTTCAGCGCAGCGATGTGCTGCGGATCAATTTTGGCTTTGGTTCGTCCGTACGGGATCAGCGCCGAGTCCGGAATATCCAGTTTACGAGCAATGTCTGCGATCGGTTGAGAGCGGGCGCGGCGAGCTATTTCAATGTCACTCATTCTGTGTTCTCCATAGGGGCGGTCGGCACGGCGATGCGATTATATTCTTTTTAGAGCGATGCTTCAGGCTCAAGGCTATCTTGGTTGGCGGTTGATTTTGGTGTATTTCTGAGACCGTCCATGGCTGTCTCAAAAACGACGAGAGCCAGTTGTTAGTGGATTCTGTGGACGGCGGCGGCGGGTAACTGCCTGTCGCAATTGCGCTCTAGTGGTGGGGCCTCGATGGTTACACTGCCAAGGGTGGATCAGTGAGAGTGGGTTATGAAAACAAGTGCCAGAGTAGTGGTGATCGGGGGTGGTGTGGTCGGTGTCAGTACCCTCTATCATCTCGCCAAGAAAGGTTGGACCGACGTGGTATTGGTCGAGCGCAAAGAATTGACCTCGGGCTCGACCTGGCACGCGGCGGGCTTGTTGCCGCTGTTTAATATGAGTTATTCGGTGGGTAAGTTGCACCAATATTCGGTGAATTTTTACCACGAGTTGGAAAAAGAAACCGGTCAACCGGTCGGTTTTAGCGTGGTGTCGAACATTCGCTTGGCCTGTAATCAGGACCGTATGGACGAATACCTCTATTACTCGTCAGTGGCGCAAACGGTGGGTGTCGAAGTGAATTTTTTGACTCCGGAGCAGGTTGCGCAGGCTTGGCCTATGGCTAATACCGAGGGCTTGATCGGCGCCATTCAACACCCCGATGACGGTTACATTCAATCGGCCGATCTAACGCAGGCGCTGGCTAAGGGTGCGCGCGCCCGCGGCGCTACAATTTATCGTAACACCGCGGTGCTCGATCTTGAGCAACAGCCGGACGACAGTTGGATAGTTAAGACCGACAAGGGCGATATCCACTGCCAGCACGTGGTGTCATGCACCGGCAATTTTGCGCGCAAAACTGGCGCCATGGTCGGTCTGGACATTCCGGTGATCCCGGTTGAACATCAGTACATCGTCACCGAACCGCACCCCGAGGTGCTGGCGCGCAAGGCGCAGGGTCTACCCGAGCAGGCGGTGTTGCGTGAGTCGGACGCTGGTTATTACCTGCGCGAAGAAAATGGTGGTTTTATTCTCGGCCCTTACGAAGAGGACGCGCCGTGCTGCTATGTCGACGGACCTAGCGATCAGTCTGAATACGAGCTGTTCAATCCCGATCTCGATCGTTTGATGCCGCATATCGAAGCCTGTATGCACCGCGTTCCAGCGTTTGCCGAGGTCGGTGTAAAAACCGTGTACAACGGCGCAATTGCCTACACGCCGGATGGTAACCCCATTGTCGGGCCAGCTTGGGGGCGCACAAACTTGTGGCTCAACGAAGGTCACAGCTTTGGCATTACCGCGGCCGGGGGAGCTGGTTGGCAACTGGCTGAGTGGATCGTCGATGGCGAGCCAACGGTCGATATGATGGGCGTCGATCCACGCCGTTTTGGTCCCTACGCGAGCCGCGGTTACCTGCGTGCGAAAAACCAAGAGGCCTACGACCACGTTTTTAAAAATCACTACCCAGACGAAGAACGCAGTGCCGCCAGACCGCTCAAGACCTCACCCTGTTACGACCGAATGAAGGCGCTGGGTGCGGTGTTTGGCTCGGTGTATGGCTGGGAGCGGCCAAACTGGTTTGCGCCAGTGGATTATGCGCTGTCGGACGCCGAGCTCGCCAAGGGCGACACGCTGTGGAATAAAAATCACTCGACCGCGCTCGCCGATGGTCGCATCGTCGAAAAGAATTCTTTTCGCCGCTCTAATTATTTTGACTTTGTCGGCCGCGAGTGCCGTCACGTGCACGAAAAGGTCGGCTTGCTGGATATGTCGGCGTTTTCCAAGGCCACGGTAACCGGTCACGGTGCCGAGGTATGGCTCAACAGCATCGTCGCCAATCGGGTGCCGGTAACCATTGGTCGAATTGGCTTGTGCCACATGCTATCGAAAAATGGCGGTGTCCGCGCCGAGTTCACCATCTACAAACGCGCCAAAAACAGCTATTACTTGGTCTTTGCCGGCGCTCAGGAGCGCCACGACTGGGACTACTTAACCAAGTTGGCTCCGCGCGATGGTTCGGTTAATTTACAAAAAATCTCTACCCAAATCGGGGTGCTGGTGTTGGCCGGCCCGAGGGCTCGCGATGTACTGCAAAAACTCACCGACACCGATCTTGGCAACGACAATTTTAAGTGGCTAACCGGTCAGTCGATCAACGTTGGCTATGCCCAGGCGGAGGCGTTGCGGGTAAATTTTATCGGTGAATTGGGGTGGGAATTACACCATCCAATCGAAATGCAAAATTATATTTTTGATCAGTTGATGGCGGCCGGTGCCGAATACCAGATTGCGCCGTTTGGTATTCGCGCCATGGAGAGTATGCGTTTGGAGAAGTCCTATCGGTTGATTCCCCGTGAGATGTCGATCGAGTACTCGGCGCTTGAGTCCGGTCTCGAGCGCTTTGTCAAACTCGACAAAGACTGCGATTTCGTCGGCAAGCAGGCGCTACTGGCATGGCGCGACCGCGGCTTTGTCAACTGTTTCGCCACGCTTGAGATTCACGCTGTCAAAGACGCCGATGCGCGCGGCTCCGAAGGAATTTATAAGGATGGTCTGTTAGTCGGTCGGGCAACATCTGGAGGGTTTGGATTTCGCACCAATAAATCGTTGGCGTTGAGCTTGGTGCAGGTGCAGCACGGCGTGGTTGGTAGCCAACTAGAGATCGAAATTCTCGGTCAGCGCTATCGCGCCACGGTCATCGATGAGTCGCCGTTTGACGCCGATAACCAGCGTTTACGCAGTTAGTATCAAGACGCGTCGCAGACGAGCAATGGCGTGTCGCGCAAGCGTATGCGGCAGGCGTTAAACAGGCATAGACTGCAATCAAATACCGCCTGTGCTGACAGCCCAAAGGCGGATCGCTCGGAGCGCCCAAAATAACCGTATTTGGCTCGGTAAAACGTGGCCAGATGCACACAGTGTCGCAAGAACTCTAGCGGGTGAAGCACCATGACTGAAACAAGCGGGCGGAGAAGAGCAGGGCGCGAGGGTGGCGGGCGCGACGGGCGCCGCGCAGCACGTGCCGCTGCGGTGGTTGAGAGCGCACCTTTTATCGAGCGCAAGATTCCCTATCTAGAGTACCTCGATGAAGAGAGTTTGCAAATTATCGAGGAAAATGCCGATCTTCTGCTGGAAGAAATTGGCATCGACTTTCTCGATGACCCCGAGGCGCTGGAAATGTGGCAAGCGGCGGGCGCTGACGTCAAGGGCTGTCGAGTACATTTTCCGCGCGGTCTGTGTCGTTCGTTAATCCAGGCAACCGCGCCCCGAGAATACCTTCAGCATGCGCGCAATCCTGCGCGCAGCGTGATGATTGGCGGCAAGCGCACGGTGCTGGTGCCGGCTTACGGGTCGCCCTTTGTGCACGACATCGATCAGGGGCGGCGCTACGCCACCATTGAAGACTTCCAGAATTTTGTGAAACTTGCCTACATGGCGCCCGGATTACACCACTCGGGAGGCACCATCTGCGAGCCGGTCGATCTGCCGGTGAACAAGCGCCATTTCGATATGGTCTACAGCCATTTTAAATACAGCGACAAGCCACTGATGGGTTCGGTCACCCACCACGAGCGGGCGCAGGATACCGTGGACATGGCCAAGCTGGTATTTGGCGCCGAATTTGTCGACCAAAACTGCGTGCTAACCAGCCTGATTAACGTTAACTCGCCGATGACCTACGACGCCACCATGCTCGGCTCGTTAAAGGTCTACGCGCGCAACAATCAGGCGACGGTGGTGTCGCCGTTTATTTTGGCCGGGGCGATGTCGCCGGTGACCACCGCCGGAACGGTAACCCAAATTCTCGCCGAGGCGCTGGCGGGGATCGCTTTTACTCAACTCTGCCGGCCGGGCGCACCGGTGATTTTTGGCACCTTTGCAGCGGCGGTATCGATGGCCACGGGTGCGCCGACCTTTGGCACGCCCGAGCCGAGTCAGGTGATCTATGCGGCGGCGGCGCTGGCGCGACGCCTCGGTGTGCCGTTTAGGAGCGGCGGCGGGCTGTGCGGCTCCAAGTTGCCGGATGCGCAGGCCGCCTACGAGTCCGCCAACACCTTGCAGACCAGCGCGCTGGCCGGGGTGAACTTTATGCTTCATACCGCGGGTTGGCTAGAGGGTGGCCTGGCGATGGGTTACGAAAAATTTATTATGGACTGCGATCAGGCGAGCATGATTTCGGTACTGCTGGGCGGTATGGATATGTCCGAAAACGGCCAGGCGTTGGATGCGGTCCGCGAGGTCGGGCCGGGTAAGCACTACCTCGGTTCTGCGCACACCTTAAAGAACTTTGAAGCGGCTTTTTATCGCTCGACTGTGGCTGACAATAACAGTTACGAGCAGTGGCAGGCAGATGGTTCGCTAGACACCGCACAACGCGCTAACGGGTTGTGGAAAAAAATGCTCGGCGAATATCAACCGCCGGCGCTAGATGTCGCCGTCGACGAGGCATTGTTGGATTTTATGGCGCGTCGCAAGGGCTCGTTTGCAGATCGCGATTACTAACATTAGACCACTGAATGGTTAATTTTAGAGAGTATTATTATGTCCGATGAAGACGATATCGTATTGGCTGAATTATCCGATGAAGATCTGGTGCTGCAAATGCACGACGATCTATACGACGGTTTAAAAGACGAAGTCGAAGAGGGTACGCAAATCCTCCTCGGTCGCGGTTGGGGTGCCGAGCGAGTGCTCGGAGAAGCGCTGGTCGACGGTATGACCGTGGTCGGTGTGGATTTTCGCGACGGTATTTTGTTCGTGCCCGAGGTGTTGCTGGCAGCCAACTCGATGAAGGGCGGCATGTCGATTTTAAAGCCCCTACTGGCAGAAACCGGTGCCAAGCCAGTCGGCACTATGGTCATCGGAACGGTCAAGGGCGATATTCACGATATCGGCAAGAATTTGGTGGCGATGATGATGGAGGGTGCCGGGTTTGAGGTCATCGACATTGGCATCAACAATGCAGTGGAGGAATACGTCGCGGCGCTCGAGCGTCACCAACCAGATATATTGGGTATGTCTGCGCTGTTGACGACGACCATGCCGTATATGAAAGTGGTGATCGACGCCCTAAAAGACAAGGGCTTGAGGGATCGTTATATCGTTATGGTGGGTGGTGCGCCGCTCAACCAAGAATTTGGCGATGCGGTGGGTGCGGATGCCTACTGTCGAGACGCCGCGGATGCCGCGACCACGGCGATTCGCCTGGTGGGTGAGCGCCGCGAACTGGAAATGATTGCCTGATGATCGCGCTCCGCGCCGCGGACTTGAGCCCTGCACCGATCTTGGTGATTGCTTGCGGTGCGTTGTCTCGCGAAATAGTGCGCTTGCAGCAGTTAAATGAGTGGCGGCATATGCAGCTTAAATGCCTCGACCCAGCGTTGCACAATCGCCCGCAACTGATCGCTGGTAAATTGCGCGCCGAAATCGCCCGACAGCGCCCTCATTACGCGCATATCTTTGTCGCCTATGCCGATTGCGGTAGCGCGGGGGAGATCGACAAAGTACTCGCCGAAGAGGGCATTGAGCGCTTGCCGGGTGCCCATTGCTACTCGGTATTTGCCGGTGAAGAGCGCTTTCAGCGCATAGCCGATGAAGAATTAGGGACTTTTTTCCTCACCGACTTTTTGGTTCGTCACTTCGAGCGCCTGGTGATTAAAGGCCTCAAACTCGACCGCTACCCGCAGTTGCGCGACCAGTATTTTGGCCATTATCGACGCTTGGTCTATTTGTCACAGCGTCCTACCGAGGGTTTGTTGGCGCAAGCGCGCCGGGCGGCGGCGACCCTCGATCTTAGTTTTCAACACCGGCCCTGTGGCTATGGTGATTTGCAGTCGGGTCTCGAATTGCAAGTCTTAAAATTCGCGCAGTCTTAGTCGGACGATCTGGAGTCAACACCTAAATGCAAAAAATCCTCGTTTTCTGGCGCGATATTCCCGCGCAAGTGCTGGTCAAGCGCGGCCGTGATCGTGGCAAGGCTATCCTCAGTCAGCGCTTTCAGGAGGCCATCGATCGCGCTGCAATGCGCGCCGGGAAGGGTGGCAGCGATGAATATCTAGCCGACTGGCGGCGCGAATCAAGCGCCCTCGACGGCGACGGTAGTCCGCAATCCCTCGCCGAGCAAATGGCGTTGGCGATCGAGCGCGAGTACTCCGACGACGACATTAAAATTTTGGTCAAAGCCAAGGGCTTAAAGGCCAGCTAGCGGGGCGCCCTACTGGCGAGGGCGCGCAATGCAATCCATGGAACAAGAGTCAATGAACGCAGAACAAAAAAAATCAGCGCTGATCGACCTGATGGCGACCACCAGTTTGGAATTGACGCCAGGTGGTGCCGCTCAGATTGCTGACTTTAGTCAGGTCGTCCGGCGCGGGTGCACCATCTATGTGACCTTTTTACCCGGCTCCGATTTTGCCGAGACCATGAATACGGTACGCCGATTGCAAGCTGAGGGCTATCATCCAGTGCCGCACTTCTCGGCGCGCTCGATCCCATCGGCTGCCGTCTTAGGCGAAAATCTGGCGGCATTACAGGGCGAGACGGGGATCACTGAAGGGCTTTTGATCGGTGGTGGCGTCGATCGACCAGTGGGCGATTTTAGCGCCTCGATCGAGATTCTGCGCACTGGACTGTTCGAAAAATACGGTTTTACCGAGATCGGTCTGGCCGGTCATCCCGAGGGCAGTCCAGATATTTCGGCGGCAGATTGTGCCCAGGCGATCAAAGAAAAGAACGATTATGTGCGGCAGACCGACATGCGCCTGTATCTGGCGACTCAGTTTGTGTTTGAGGCGCAACCGGTACTCGATTGGGAAAAGATGATCCGTGAACAGGGCAATAGATTGCCAATACACGTCGGGATTCCCGGCCTTGCGACCATCAAAACGTTGCTTCGCCATGCGCAAAACTGCGGTGTTGGCCCCTCGATGCGCTTTTTAACCCGCAAGCCGATGGATATGTTGCGTCTCGGGCTTAAAGACAGCTTTCTCGGTCGTTATATAAACGCGCCGGATTCTGAACCGAGCCAGTTGATTTGCGATTTGCTGGTCGGTATCCACGCCGACCCGGAGTGTCTTATCCGCCGCTGTCACCTCTATCCACTGGGGGGATTTAAAAAGACTGCGGCCTGGATGCACCAAGTACAGGATGGTCACTTCGAATTTTCTGGGCGCGGCTTTAGTCTTGCCCAGAGTACCTTGGGCGACCCAGCACAGCGCGCGTTTCAGGGCCCGAATTACTTAAAATAACGGGAGTTAGTATGACCATCACGACGATTAGTTCTGCCACACGCGAGGTCAAAATAGGCTTCGATCAACCCTTTGTGGTGATTGGTGAGCGTATCAACCCCACCGGCCGCAAGATTTTAGCTGCGGAAATGAAGGCCGGTGACTACAGTCGCGTCGAGTCTGACGCCTTGGCGCAAGTGGCCGCTGGTGCGCAAATGCTGGATGTTAACGCGGGTATTCCGCTGGCCGATGAGCCGCGTATTTTGGCCGAGGCGGTGCAGTTGGTGCAGTCGGTGACCGACGTGCCGCTAAGTATCGATTCGTCGATTATCGAAGCGCTCGAGGCCGGCTTAGCCGTCTATCAGGGTAAGGCGTTGGTCAATTCGGTGACCGGCGAAGACGAGGTGTTGGAGAGGGTATTGCCGCTGGTGGCCAAGTATGGCGCTGCGGTAGTGGCGATCTCGAACGATGAAACCGGAATCTCCGAAGACCCAGACGAACGCTTTGCGGTGGCCAAAAAAATCATCGAGCGGGCCGCTGATTATGGCATTCATTACAGCGATGTGGTGGTCGACCCTCTGGTGATGCCGATCGGCGCGATCAATACCGCTGGTCTTCAAGTGATGCATGTGGTGCGACGACTGCGCGAAGAACTCAAGGTCAACACTACCTGTGGCGCATCCAACGTCAGTTTTGGCCTGCCTAACCGCAATGGTATCAACAGCGCTTTTCTAACCATGGCGATGGGCGCCGGCATGACCTCTGCGATCACCAGTCCCTTGCATCCGGAGGTAATGGCCGCGGTGCGCGGCGGCGATGTCATGATGGGTAACGATCCCAATTGCAGTCGGTGGATCAAGGCCTATCGCGAGCCACCGGCCGAGGGCGAAGGTCGCGTTCGCGGCGGCCGCAGGCGTCGGGCGTAGCGCGCTCTTGGCGGAGATGGTCAAGGTCGTCTTTACGCCGTCAGGGCGACGCGGTAGCTTTCCCGTCAACACGCCGCTGTTGCACGCGGCGCGGGTTCTTGGCGTCGATATTGACTCGGTATGCGGTGGTCGTGGCCTCTGCGGTCGCTGTCAAATTACCTGCGCCGAGGGCTCTTTTCCGAAGCATCAAATTGAGTCGACAAGCGCCTCGCTGTCACCATTTTGTGTCACAGAATTAAAATACGGCGAGCGCAAGAGCCCGTTGCTCGACGGTCGTCGGCTCAGTTGTCACACCTTGTTGATGGACGATGTGGTCATCGATGTGCCAGCGGAAAGTCAGGTGCATCGACAGATCGTGCGCAAGGCGGCAGAGTACCGCGATATTGCCCTCGATCCGGCCACCCGACTATACTACGTTGAGGTTGAGGCCGCTGATATGCACGTCCCCAAGGGCGATTTGCAGCGATTGATCGAGGCGCTAGATGAGAGCTGGCAGTTGCCCGATTTACGCTGCGACAGTCGCTTGCTGAAAACGCTACAACCAGCGCTCGCCGAGGGCCACCGAGGGATCACCGCGGCCGTATCCAAGACTAAAACCATCGTCGCCTTGTGGCCTGGCCTGCGCGAAGTCGCCTATGGCGTTGCCGTGGATGTCGGCTCTACGACCATCGCTGCCGACCTCTGTGATCTGACCAGTGGCGAGGTACTCGGCAGCGCCAGTGCGATGAATCCGCAGATTCGCTTCGGCGAAGATTTAATGAGTCGCGTGTCCTACGTGATGATGCATCCCGAGGGTGCCGAGGAGATGACCCGGGCGATTAGACAGGCGTTAAATAAACTCTTTGCCGAGGTCGTGACGCAGGTTGACGGCACGCTCGACGATATTCTGGAAGTCTGTTTGGTGGCCAATCCGATTATGCACCACATCCTGCTCGGCATCAGTCCGGTGGAACTCGGTGGCGCACCTTTTGCACTGGCGACTGACGCCGCCGTGGAGATACCCGCGTGCGAGTTGGAACTGACGATTAACGGCGGTGGGCGGCTGTATATTTTACCTTGTATCGCTGGACATGTCGGCGCGGACACCGCAGGCGTGATTCTTTCCGAGGAGCCACAGTGTCAGGATCAGATGACGCTGCTCGTCGATGTCGGTACCAACGCCGAGATCGTGCTCGGCAATCGCCACCGATTGCTGGCTTGCTCGAGTCCCACCGGGCCAGCGTTTGAAGGTGCTCAGATCAGCTGCGGTCAACGCGCTGCGGCGGGGGCGGTGGAGCGCGTGCGGATCGATCCACGCAGTCTAGAGCCACGCTTTAGGGTGATTGGCTCACAAATCTGGTCGGATCAGCCGGACTTTGCTGCATCCCTCGATCAACGTGGGGTGACCGGTATCTGTGGCTCGGGGATTATCGAGGTGGTCGCCGAAATGTATCTTGCCGGCATCGTCAGCGAAGATGGGGTTATCGATGGCGCGTTGCGCGCGCGTTCGGCGAGAATCATCGAAACCGGTCGTACCTGGTCTTATTTGTTGCATGATCCGGGCGATGGTGGCGCGCAACTGCTAATCACCCAAAACGATATCCGCCAGATTCAGCTCGCTAAAGCGGCGCTCTACGCCGGTATCAAACTGCTGATGGACCACATGGGTACGCCGAATATCGAGCGCATTCGTTTGGCGGGCGCCTTTGGCAGCCACATCGACGTGCAACGAGCCATGGTGCTTGGTCTGATTCCCGACTGCGCGCTCGATCAGGTGTCCTCGGCAGGCAATGCCGCGGGCACCGGGGCGCGGATTGCACTGCTTAATCATGGCTCGCGGGACCGGATTGAAAGTCTGGTTAAACGGATCGAAAAAATCGAAACTGCTCTGGAGTCAAAATTTCAGGATTACTTTGTCGACGCCATGGCGTTCCCGAATAAGAGCGACGCCTTTCCGAAGCTTTTTTCGACGGTTATCAGGCCGCAACCTCGCGTTCCAGAGGCGTTCTCTGGCAGCGGTCGCAAGCGTCGTCGACGAGTTTAATTCAGGTTTTATACCATCTCCTAAAACAACTGCAAAAATAGCTACTCAATCGTTTCGTTCTAAGCATATAATCGCGAAAACAGGGACTTGTTTTTCAGGTATTTTTTGGGCCTGCAATAATTATAAAAACAACCAATCCAATGGGAGGCCGCCGTGGAGATCGTTGATAAGATTTATGCAACCGAAGCCGATGTTACGCTGCATATTGGTTTTCTGTTGATGCCTGAATATACCCTCAGCACCTTCTCAAATGCGGTATCGGTGTTGCGTATGGCCAACCGCTTGAGCGGCAAAGAACTCTATCGCTACAGCGTTTTTAGTTTTGACGGTGAGCCAGTGGTGTCTAGCTCGGGGGTTGAAATAGTACTCTCCGGTAGTTTGCAGGCGGCGGACGAGATGAACGTTTTAGTCGTCTGCGGTGGCTACAACGTCAAGAACTACTGCGATCGGCCGATGATCGACGCGTTGCGGGCGGTTGCCAAGACCAAAATCCCGCTGGGTGCAATGTGCACCGGTACCTACGTGTTGGCGATGGCGGGTCTGCTCGATGGCTATCGCTGTACCATTCACTGGGAGAATATCGCCAGTATGCGCGAGCAATTTCCCAAGCTAAATATCACCTCTAGCCTGTTTGTTATCGACCGAGATCGGTACACCTGTTCTGGCGGTATCAGTTCGATCGATTTAATGCTCAATCTGGTCGCCAGTATTCACGGCCACGAGTTAGTCCAAGAGATTTCCGAACAGTTTACCTGCGATCGGGTGCGCACCGAGCAGGATCCTCAGCGCGCGCCGCTCAAGTACCTGATTGGCGCGAGCCAACCGCGATTAGTCGATGCGGTGGTCCTGATGGAGGCAAATATTGAAGAGCCGTTGAGCCTCGATGAAGTAGCTCATTGTGTCGGTATTTCGCGGCGACAGTTGGAGCGCTTGTTCAATCGCTATCTGCACCGCACACCCTCGCGCTATTATTTGGAATTGCGCCTGTCGAGAGCTCGCTTGCTGCTGTTACAGACCTCGATTTCGCTGATCGATGTAGCGATAAGCTGTGGCTTTTCGACCGCTCCGCACTTTAGCAAGTGCTACAGCGATGTGTATGGCAAACCGCCGAGTAACGAACGGCGCTTGCGGGCCTAAGACCTGCGCGCCCAATAAAGCAAGGCGCGATCGCCCGGTCGAACTGCATCATCGAGGGTACAAGCATGCCGGCGGCGCATGGCGTAGCGCCGGCTCTGATGTTGCTATTCGGTGCAGCCTGACCATTGACCACCCGGCCATAAACGCCATTCAATAACTGCAGCATAACGCCAGCCATAATTTCGCCGTCCGCGGCTGGGGTCAGTTATGGCGCCGGTAAGGGGGTAACCGACGGGCGCTTGCGATAGCCGCTGGGCGGTTGTCCAAAGGCGGTGTTAAACGCCCGAGAAAAGTGTGCAGTATCGGCAAAGCCCGATTCCTCGGCGATATCGGTGATCGATCGGTCGGTGTTCTGCAGTAGCCAATGACCGTAACTAAGACGAATCTTGCGGTAAAATTTTTGCAGACTTTCGCCGGTATCGGCCAAAAACAGGCGTTCTAGTTGCCGTTTTGAAATATTGATGCGCGCCGCAATTGCCGGCGTCGTCAGCGGTCGGCTGAGATTTTGCTCCATCACTAGCAGGGCTTTTTTTGCCCATTTGTTTTCTACCTGATAGGCCGATGCGGGTTGCGGTTGCGGCTGCGGCGCGCTCGCCGGTCGCGGGCTGTCCATAACCAGAATCCGCAGGCTTTTGCGCGCCCAGTTTTGACCCAGATGGCGCTCGATGATATGCGCTGCAAGATCGGCGGCGACCGCGCCGCCAGCGCAGGTAATGCGATCGCCATCGTCGACGTACAACTGATCGCCCACCGGGATGACATCGGTGTACCTGTCGGTCAGGTCGCGGTAGTGAAACCAGCTAACGCAACAGCGACGATGGACCATCAATCCGGCACGAATCATCGCAAATGATCCGGTACAGAGGCCGATAATGGGGGTGTGCGCGCGATCTGCGCGCTGTAAATAGTCGATGACATGGGCGCTACCGTTGAGGGTTTCTGGCAGCAGACCGCCGACCACCACGATGTAGTCGAATTCTGCGGGGTCGCGATAGGTTTCAAAGGGTTGGATAGCGACTCCGGAACTCGATGTGATGTGATCGGTGGTGGCGCCCATCACGGTCCACTGGCAATGAATCTGTTCGCTGTGATCGCCTTCGTCGGCGGCTAACCGAAGGGCATCAATAAAGGCCGAAAAGGGCAGCAGGGTAAAGCTCGGCATGAGTACGAAACCCACCGATAAACTCGGCGAAGGGCGCGGGGTTTCGGTGGTGCTCGGGGGCATAGTCGGGAGCCTATTTGAAAGCCTATTTGAGAGCCATTTTTAGGCCTTAGTCGCGAGCCTAATTAACGGTATAGTCGCAGTACAGCGACAGTAATGAGCTAGCCATATTGTAAGTTCGACGGCGCGTTCAGACAACAGATCGAGGATAGCGTGGGTATAAAAGTGCCATTTGTTGTGAAAAATGGTGCCTTTCAGGCGCTTTTGTCGCTTTTTGCTCGGTATTTGGCAGTTCTATTCTAGCAATGAGCGGGTTCGAATTGCTCCAATAGTATGCATTAGAGGTACTTTGGCGGAGTGTCGGCATGAAAAAGTATTCGGGATTTAGCTTGTTCAGCAATGCCCTTAGTTACCACGAAAATTGGCAAAAAATTTGGCGCAGTCCGAAACCCAAACGCGAATACGATGTGATCGTGGTTGGCGGCGGCGGCCACGGTTTGGCGACCGCCTACTATCTGGCCAAAGTTCACGGTATCACCAACGTGGCAGTGGTCGAAAAAGGCTATTTAGGCGGCGGTAATACCGCGCGTAATACCACCATCATTCGCTCTAATTATCTCTGGGATGAGGCCGCGCAACTCTACGAGCTAGCGCTAAAACTTTGGGAGGGCTTGAGCCAAGAGCTGAATTACAACGTCATGTTTAGCCAGCGCGGGGTGCTCAATCTAGGTCACAACCTGCAAGACATGCGCGATATCGAGCGGCGCGTGAACGCCAATCGCCTAAACGGCATCGATGGCGAGGTGGTGACGCCGGCGCGGATTAAAGAGATTGCGCCATTGATCAACATCTCGCCAGATTGCCGCTACCCGATTCTCGGTGCTTCCTGGCAACCGCGCGGCGGCACCGCTCGCCACGACGCCGTCGCCTGGGGCTATGCCCGCGCAGCCGATGCGCTTGGCGTGGACATGATCCAACAGACAGCAGTGACTGGTATACGCCGCGAGAATGGCACGGTGGTTGGGGTGGAAACCACCGAAGGTTTTATTGGTGCGCGCAAAGTTGCCTGCGTCACCGCGGGTAATTCGGGGGTGGTTGCGGCGATGGCCGGATTGCGTTTGCCGGTTGAATCGCGCCCGCTTCAAGCATTGGTGTCAGAACCGGTCAAACCCTGTCTCGACACGGTGGTCATGTCGAATGCGGTGCACGGCTATGTCAGTCAGTCAGACAAGGGTGATTTGGTGATTGGCGCGGGCGTCGACGGCTATAACGGCTACGGTCAGCGTGGTTCATTTCATGTTATCGAGCACACGCTACAGGCGATCTGTGAACTCTTCCCAGCGTTTAGCCGGGTGCGCATGAATCGGCAGTGGGGTGGCGTTGTCGATACCTGCCCAGATGCCTGTCCGATCATTAGTAAGACGTCGGTGGGCGGACTGTATTTTAACTGCGGTTGGGGAACCGGCGGATTTAAAGCCACACCGGGTTCGGGTTACGTTTTTGCCGATACCGTGGCCAACGACCACCCACACCCGCTGGCTGCGCCGTTTGACGTCGATCGTTTCAACACCGGCGCGCTGATCGACGAACACGGCGCTGCGGGCGTCGCGCACTGAGTTGACGCACTGGTGCGCAGTGCAGGTGTGCGGTTGAACTGTTGGGGCAGTTAGGTAGCGGTAGCGGTGGCGAGTATCGCCGTTGGCACGCGGTGATGATGTGGCGAACGCCAACATCGAAAATACACAATGAGGCGCAACAGAATGCTATTGATTCACTGCCCGCACTGTCGGGAGGATCGCGAGGAAGAAGAATTCAGCTACAGCGGTGAAGCGCACATAGTGCGCCCGTTGGACCCCGAATCACTGAGCGATGAAGCCTGGGGCGATTACCTGTTTTTTCGTAAAAACCCTCGCGGCCTGCATCGCGAAATGTGGTATCACGCGGTCGGTTGTCGACGCTATTTTTATGCCGCCCGCAACACCCTAAGTTATGAGATTTTGCACACCTATTGCGTCGGTGAAACGCCGCAACTCGGCGCTGCGAGCGAGGGGGCTAGCGCGTGACACAGATTCAGCAAATCAACCGCTTGGCCAGCGGCGCGCGTGTGGATAGCGATGGCGTTATCAACTTTACCTACAACGGTCGTCCGATGCAGGGCGTGTCGGGTGATACGCTGGCGTCAGCGTTGCTCGCCAACGGGGTCGACGTGGTTGGCCGCAGCTTTAAGTATGGTCGCGCGCGGGGCATTGTCGGCCATGGCGCCGAAGAGCCCAATGCCATTATGCAGATCGGCAGTGGTGCCTCGAGCGTGCCAAATCTAAAGGCCACTCAGGTCGAGCTCTACGAGGGGCTAGAGTCGGCGTCGGTGAACGGTTGGCCGAGCGTGGACTTCGATTTAATGAGCATTGCCGGTTTTTTTAGTCGTTTAATGCCGCCCGGATTTTACTACAAAACCTTTATGTACCCAGCTAAATTGTGGATGACCTACGAACACTTTATCCGTCGTGCAGCTGGGCTGGGACGCAGCCCGGTCGGGGACGATCCGGATAGCTATGACAAACTCAATCAGCACGTCGATGTCTTGGTGATCGGCGCAGGCCCGGCGGGATTAATGGCGGCGCGCGAGGCTGCCCGCGCCGGTGCGCGGGTGATGATTGTCGACGAACAAAGCGAGTTTGGTGGCAGTTTGCTGGCGTCGACGCAGACCATCGAGAATCGGTCTGCGAGCGCCTGGGTCGACCTTATGGTCGCCGAGCTGAAAACCTTTACCAACTTGCAAAGGTTGCCGCGAAGCACCGCCTTTGGCTATTACGACCATAATTTTATCGGTATTTTGCAGCGTCGCAGCGACCACCTGTCGCTGAGCGCTGCCACCGGTAGTCGCCAGCGCTTGCACCGGGTGCGCGCCAAGCGCGTGGTGCTGGCCACCGGCGCCTTTGAACGACCGCTGGTGTTTGCTCACAACGATATTCCCGGCGTTATGCAGGCGTCGTCGGTGTCCACCTACGTCAATCGTTACGGTGTCGCTCCGGGCAGCCGCATGGTGTTGTTTACCTGCAATGACAGCGCCTATCAAACCGCGCTCGACTGGCATGGTGCCGGTCGTACGGTGGTGGCGATCGTCGATTCGCGCGCCGCGCCCAAGGGTGCCATATTGGCCGCGGTCGAGGCGCTCGGTATCGAGGTGATGCTCGGTTGCGCGGTAATCGAAGCCCAGGGTGGCAAGCGCGTCAAGCGCGCGCTGGTGGCGCCGATCAATGCCGAGG
The DNA here is from genome assembly GCA_937920185.1 of uncultured Cellvibrionales bacterium. GTDB lineage: Bacteria > Pseudomonadota > Gammaproteobacteria > Pseudomonadales > Porticoccaceae > TMED48. The sequence goes on from CALGJN010000202.1 coordinate 18,484, forward strand.
GCACCGAGGTCGCAGGCCCGGTACGGCGCATCGCCTGCGATTTAATCGCCTGCTCGGGCGGTTGGAGTCCGGCTATTCACTTGAGTTCGCACACCGGTGCCAAACCGCAGTGGGACGAGGCGATCGTCGGCTTTAAGCCCGGGGCATCGACCCAGCAGGAGTGCTCTGCCGGCGCCTGTGCCGGCACTTACCGGCTGTCTGAGTGCCTTGCTGAGGGTGCGCTGACTGGCGCGCAGGCAGCGCACAAGGCGGGGTTTGGCAGTGGCGTTGGCCTGTTTGCCCAACCGTCGGTTGAAGAGTATGACGAGTATCCTCAGCAGGCGCTATTTTTGGTGCCGCACACCCAGCGTAGCACCCGTGCACCCAGTCAGTTTGTCGATATGCAACTGGATGTCACCGCCGGCAGTATCGAGATCGCGGTGCGCGAGGGGTTCGAATCGATCGAGCATATTAAGCGCTACACCGCGCTCGGTTTTGGTACCGATCAGGGCAAGCTTGGCAATATCAATGGCATGGCGATACTCGCCAAGGCGCTCGGTCAGAGTATCGCCGAGACCGGCACGACGATTTTTCGCCCGGCCTATACACCGACTACCTTTGGCGCGATTGCCGGTCGTGATATCGGCGCGCTGTTCGACCCGCAGCGCCATACCGCGATGCACCGCTGGCACCTTGCGCGCGGCGCCGAGTTTGAAGATGTCGGTCAGTGGAAACGCCCTTGGTACTATCCGCGTGCGCGCGCCGCAGGCGGCGTTGAAAGCCTGCGCGAGGCGGTTGATCGCGAGTGTTTGGCGGTGCGCAAGAGCGTCGGTATTCTGGATGCCAGTACGCTCGGTAAAATCGACATTCAGGGCCCCGATGCAGCGGAATTTATCACCCGCATGTACACCAATTCGTACCTTAAATTGGCCCCCGGTAAGTGCCGTTATGGGGTTATGCTAAAAGAGGATGGCATGATCTTTGATGATGGGGTGTGCGCCTGTCTCGGCGATAATCATTATCTGATGTACACCACCACCGGCGGCGCGGCCGGCGTGCTGGCCTGGTTGGAACTTTGGCAGCAGACCGAGTGGCCAGAAATGCGGGTGTATTTTACCTCGGTGACCGACCACTGGAGTACCGCCACCATCAGTGGGCCCAATGCCCGGCGGGTATTGGCCAAGGTGTGCGATGACATCGACCTAGATCGACAGGCCTTTGGGTTTATGGACTGGCGCGATGGCACGGTGGCGGGGGTCACAGCGCGGGTATTTCGAATCAGTTTTACCGGCGAATTATCCTACGAGATCAACGTGCCGGCGCACTGTGGCCGACATCTTTGGGAGGCGTTAATCGCCGCCGGGGAGGCGTTTGATATCACGCCCTACGGCACCGAGAGCATGCACGTACTGCGCGCCGAAAAAGGCTTTATTATCGTCGGCCAGGACACCGATGGCTCGATGACTCCAGCGGATATGAATATGGACTGGGTGGTGGCGAAAAATAAAACCTTTAGCTTTATCGGCAAGCGCTCACTGCAGCGCAGCGATGCACTGCGCGATCAGCGCAAACAATTCGTTGGATTAAAGCCGCTGAACCCCAACGATGTGCTCCCCGAGGGCGCGCAGGTGGTGTTTGATCCGCAGCAGCCCATCCCGATGTCGATGCAGGGCCATGTGACGTCGAGCTACTACAGCGCCAATCTTGGGCACGCGTTTGCATTGGCGGTGATCAAGGGCGGTCTCAATCGAATGGGTCAGGTGGTGCACTGTCCATTGGCGGACGGGCGTATTCTGGCCGCCGAAATCGTTAGTTGTGTCTTTTACGACCCCGAGGGAGCGCGCCAACATGTCGAATAATATCGCGATGGAAACACCGCTTATGCACGCCTATGGTAACTTTAGCCATCATGAGTACAGCGCTGGTGGAGAAATTGCCTTTGGTGAATTGCTGTTTGATCTGGTGGTCAAAGAGATGCCCCTGTGCAGCCACCTAAATATTCGTGGCGATGCTGGTGATGACGCGTTTTGTGCCGGCATCCAGCAGGTTTTGGCTATTGCACTACCAACCCAACCCGGTCATTACCACACCAGTCGCACGCACAGTCTCTATTGGCTCGGGCCCGACGAGTGGTTGCTGGTTAGCCTGGCTGAGAGCATTGATTTACAGGCCCAGTTGCGCGCCGCACTGTCCGGGCACGTGTCGATTGTCGACGTGGCCGGAGGTCAGACCATCATCAATCTGCGCGGCTCAGCGGTCGCGTTGGATACGCTGCTAAAAAAATCCTCGGTGTACGACTTTGGTGGATGGGGCGCTGCGGTCGAGGGCGGCGGGCGCTGCGTGCAAACCACCTTTGCCAAGGCCTCAGCCTTGGTTGCCAATCGCTGTGACGGCACTTATGAGCTTGTGGTTAGGCGCACCTTTGCCGACTATATTGCCCGCTGGTTGCTCGATGCTGGATGCGAATTTGGTTGCCGCATAGAGGGTGAATCGGGCGTTTAAGCGCTGGCACCGCGCAGTTGTGACGCCATCGGCAGTGCGGTTTTATACTTGACCTGTTTGAGCGCAAAGCTTGATTTTATATTTGATACCCCGGCGATTTTTGATAATTTGTCGACGATAAAGTGTTCCAGCGTCGAGATGTCTGGAACCAACACGCGGATCAGATAGTCGCTGTCGCCGGTCATCAGATAACACTCCATCACCTCCGCTTGATTTTGCATCGCCGACTCAAAGAGTTCCAGCGACCGATCGACTTGGCGCTCCAGGGCAACGTGAATAAAAACGCTGATCGGCAAGCCGACGGAAATCGGTTCGACCAGCGCAACGTAGCGCCTTATCACGCCAGCCGCCTCGAGCGCGCGCACCCGACTGAGGCAGGGTGAGGGCGTTAGGCCAATCCGCTGGGCGAGGTCGGCGTTGGATATCTTGGCGGACTCTTGAAGGATATGAATGATTTTCAGGTCTATGGCATCGAGGCCTATGTTCGGCATAATCTGCTCTCCAAGAGTATTAATTATTAATTTTATGCCGAAAACTATCGCATGGAGGCATGTAAATAGCAACACCTGCTGGGCTATGGAGATTATCATAGACGCTGTTTAGGCTTTGATTTAGGTGGCTTGAGTATGTCTGCAACAACCGATTTAAATGGCGTCGACGACGACCCAGCAGAGACCCGCGACTGGCTCGATTCGCTCACCGCAGTGATCGCCAATAGTGGCGTCGAGCGCGCCCAGCATATTTTGCGGAGTCTCGATCGCGCCGCGCAAAACCGCGGTATTGCGTCGCTAGAGCAGCCCTATTCAGCCTACCGGAATTCGATAGGTATCGACCAGCAGGGCGCCTTTCCCGGCGACCTTGAGATGGAACAGCGATTGACCGCGATCATTCGCTGGAATGCGTTGGTGATGGTGATGCGCGCCAATCAAGCCTATGGAGGTCTGGGCGGGCACATCGCCAGCTATGCGTCAGCAGCAGAAATTTTTGAAGTCGGCTTCAACCATTTTTTTCGCGCCGATAGCGAGCAGGGCCCTGGCGATCTGGTGTATTTTCAACCGCACTCGGCACCCGGCGTATATGCTCGGGCGTTTCTCGAGGGGCGATTGAGCGAGGAAACCATTGGCAACTACCGACGTGAGCTCGGTGGCGACGGCCTGTGTTCCTACCCGCACCCGTGGCTGATGCCAGACTTTTGGCAATTTCCCACCGGCTCGATGGGCCTTGGCCCGATGAGCGCGATCTATCAAGCGCGTTTTATGCGTTACCTAGAGGGGCGTGGTTTGGCGGATACCGCGGAGCGCCACGTCTGGGGTGTGTTTGGCGATGGCGAAATGGACGAGCCAGAGTCGCTCGGCGGTTTGACGCTGGCGGCGCGCGAGGGCCTCGACAACCTGACGTTTATTGTCAACTGCAATCTGCAGCGCCTCGATGGGCCAGTGCGTGGTAATGGTCAGATTATTCAGGAATTGGAAAGCCTGTTTATCGGCGCTGGCTGGAACGTTATCAAGGTGCTCTGGGGATCGGAGTGGGACGCGCTGTTTGCGCGCGATACCGAGATGGTGCTGCTGCGGCGCTTTGCCGAGACGGTCGATGGCGAGTATCAAGATTTGGGATCCAAGGACGGCGACTACAACCGCGCAAAATTCTTTGATTCCGATGCGGTGACCCGGGATTTGGTGAGTCACATGACCGACGCCGAGATCAACGCTCTCAAACGTGGTGGCCATGACATACGTAAATTGTACGCCGCCTACGCCGCATCAAAGGCAAAAAATGGCAAGCCAACGGTGATCTTGGCGAAAACTAAAAAGGGTTTTGGCATGGGCGGCGCGGGCGAGAGTCGGATGACCTCTCATCAGGCAAAAACCCTCGATGCCGAGGGACTTAAAGCATTTCGCGATCGCTTTGATCTACCCTTGAGCGACGCAGATTTGGCGCAATTAAATTTTTATAAGCCGCCTGAAGACAGCCCTGAAATGCGCTATTTACACCAGCGACGAGCGGCGCTGGACGGCTATCTGCCGACCCGCACATCGCGTCTGGCGAGCGATAAAAAGTTGTCTATCCCGCGGCGCGAGGACTATGCCAAATTTGCCCTTGGGGCGAACGACAAAGTCATGTCGACGACCATGGCCGCGGTGCGCATTATGAGTACGCTGTTAAAAGATGCCGATCTCGGGCCGAGCATTGTGCCGATCGTTGCCGACGAAGCGCGCACCTTTGGTATGGATGGGTTGTTTCGACAGATCGGTATTTACGCGCCCAAGGGGCAGCTCTATCAACCCGAAGACGCCAATTCAATGATGTACTACAAAGAGGCGCGCAACGGTCAGTTACTCGAGGAAGGCATTAACGAAGCCGGCGCGATGTCGTCTTGGACCGCGGCCGCCACGGCGTACTCGGTTCACGGTCAGCCGATGCTGCCGTTTTATATTTACTATTCGATGTTTGGCTTTCAGCGCGTCGGCGATTTGATTTGGGCGGCGGCCGATCAGCGCGCCCGCGGGTTTTTACTCGGCGCGACGGCGGGCCGCACCACGTTGTCGGGCGAGGGCTTGCAACACCAGGACGGCAGTAGTCAGTTGGTGGCGGCCACCGTGCCCAATTGTCGCGCCTACGATCCCGCCTATGCGTATGAACTGGCGGTGATCATGGACTATGGTATGCGGGCGATGATCGAGCGCGAGGAAGACGTTTTTTATTACATCACGCTGATGAATGAGAACTACCCGCAGCCGAGCATGCCCGGGCGGCCAGCGGTTGTCGATGGCGCCAAAAGTACCGACGCTTTAGCCAGTTCAGAGAGTTCAGAGAGTTCAGAGAGTTCAGAGAGTTCAGAGAGT
>CALGJN010000203.1:0-2933 GCA_937920185.1 uncultured Cellvibrionales bacterium
CCGCCTTGATAATGACTGGAAAGCCGATGCGTTCGGCAGCGGCCCTGAGCGCTTTCGGGTCGCTATTGAGCGCGCCGTCAGATCCAGGTACGGTCGGCACACCGGCGCGTTGCATCGCTTGAATGGCCGCCACTTTGTCACCCATCACGCGAATTACGTCGGCTGTCGGCCCAATAAAGACAAAACCACTGCGTTCTACCCGCTCGGCAAAATCGGCATTTTCAGCTAAAAATCCATAGCCGGGATGCACCCCACTGGCGTTGGTTATTTCCATCGCACTGATGATTGCGGGCACGTTCAGGTAACTTTGGCTGGACGGATTGGGCCCCACGCAGATCGCCTCGTCGGCGAGTTTGACGTGTTTGAGGTTGGCGTCGACTTTTGAGTGAATAGCGACTGTTTTGATGTCTAATTCTTTGCAGGCACGCAAAATTCTGAGGGCAATTTCGCCGCGATTGGCTATTAATACCTTATCGAGCATGGGGTACTCCTACTCGCCGGTTAAACAATGTTGAACATCGGTTGATCAAATTCGACGGGATCGCCGTCTTCGACCAGTACTGCGGCAATCGTGCCGGCGCGGTCCGCTTCGATTTGGTTCATCATTTTCATCGCTTCGACAATGCATAAAACGTCGCCTTTGGAGACCGTTTGTCCGACGTTGACAAAGGCGCTCGCGCCCGGCGCGGCGGACGCATAAAAACTGCCGACCATCGGCGAGCGCACCAGATGGCCCGACTCTTCTACGGCAGGCGATTCTTGCACTACAGTCGGATTGGGGGTGCTCGCCGGCGGTGTCGGCACGCTCGGAGCAACGGCAAATTGCGGTGTCATGGCGACTGGCGCGCCGCGGCTAATGCGCACCGACTCCTCGCCTTCGACTATTTCAAGTTCGTTGATATTGGACTCTTCGAGTAGTTCGATGAGTTTTTTTACCTTGCGGATATCCATTTTAGTCTCTCTTTGTTTGTTGCTCTGTCGTCTGTTGCTCTATCGCGGGTAGTTTTTCGATCGCTGCCGCCAGTGCCAGTTGGTAACTCAAGGCGCCAAAGCCACTGATAACGCCGATCGCAATATCCGAAAAGTAAGAGTCTTTTCGAAATGCCTCGCGATTGTAAATGTTCGACAGGTGAACCTCTATAAAGGGGATGGCGACGGCTAATAATGCGTCTCTCAATGCGATACTGGTATGGGTAAAGGCGGCCGGATTGATAATCACTAGGTCGGTGCCATCGGTCGCGGCGCAGTGAACGCGCTCAATTAACTGATGTTCGGCGTTACTTTGGAGTGCGCTGAGGGTGTGCCCCGCTTGCGCGGCGCTGGAGGTCAGCGTGGCGACGATGTCCTCGAGGTTGGCAGAACCGTAGAGGCCCGGTTCTCGAGAACCCAGTAAATTAAGGTTGGGACCGTTTAGGAGCAGTATATTGGCCATCACAAGACTCAGAACGTGTTTTTAAGGAGGCTAGTCTGCACGAAAACTTATAACCTGTCTATATTTGTCGTTTAAGCTTAATTTTCGGCGAATTTAGGCGAACATGCGCTATTTATCGAGTATTTTTTGAATAAATTTATAGTTTTAAAGACGCCACTTAGATGATCGCCGCGGATGTAGGGCTGTAGCGTGCAAAAAGCGGAAATTTCCCGCAAAGTCGGCCAAAATCTCCGATTAAGTAGTTAAAGTGTGGTTATTATCGATGATTTTCGGTTTAGTCATCTATTTTTCGTTTAGCGTACTTAGGACTGTTCCCGGGGTTAAGATTTGATCCAGGACACGCGCTTGGTTTGTTCCTGCGGGGTAGAATAAATACAGCGGCACCCCGGTGCGCTGAAAGCGGTTCAGCAGCGCCGTAATTTCGGCGTCACCATTGGTCCAGTCGCCCTTTAAATAGGTGATTTCACGCGCGTCTAGCGTTGCATAAAAGGCATCTGAACTCAGCGCGACGCGTTCATTAACCAGGCAGGTAACACACCAGTCGGCACTGAGATTGACAAACACCGCGCGGTCGGCGGCGCGCAATGCGCTGAGTTTTGCGTCAGAATAATTCTCCCAGCGAGGAGCATTGTCGGCATTGTTGAGCGCCAGCCACGGCGTCATAAGCGCAGCGACGAGCGCTGCGATTGCGATTAATTGCACGCCGCCAAACGCCGTAGTCGAAGGCATCCGCCAGAGCCATCCAGCCAGACTCAAAAATATCAAACCGACGCAGATCGCGGCGACCGTGTCGATGTCGGTTTGTCGTCCCAGCACCCACAGTAACCACACCGCGGTTAGCAACAGTGGAAAAGCCAGCGCCTGTTTAAAATACTCCATCCATGGGCCGGGGCGCGGGAGTCGATCGCGCAGCGATGGCAGCCAAGTGAGAACCACAAACGGCAGCGCCATGCCAAGGCCCAAGCAGGCGAAGACCAATAGCGCTACAGCGGGCGGTTGAGTTAGGGTAAAACCCAGCGCCGGCCCCATAAAAGGCGCAGTGCAAGGACTGGCCACGGTGGTCGCCAGTACGCCGGTCATAAACGAAGCGCGATAACTGCTGCCCGCGGCGGATGCCTGGCCGATTGCCATCAGCCCGGCACCGAGTTCAAATACCCCGGCCAGCGCCAGCGCCATGGCGAAAAACAGATAGATCAGTGCGCTGATGAAGAGCGGTGACTGGAGCTGAAAACCCCATCCAACGGCTTCGCCTCCGGCACGCAGGGCTAGCATCAGTGCGGCAATCGCAACAAAACTGAGGATCACTCCAGCGCTATAAACCAATCCGTGAAGTCGGTTTGCCGTGGCGCTGCCATGGGCGGCGACAAAACTCATCGCCTTGATCGAGAGTACCGGGAAGACGCAGGGCATGAGGTTGAGAAGCATCCCCCCTAACAATGCAAAAAGTAGGGTGACGGCGAATGGCAAGGCCTTCTCGGTAGTCGATAGGTCGCTTTGTTGT
>CALGJN010000204.1:0-7635 GCA_937920185.1 uncultured Cellvibrionales bacterium
AGATATCGTGAACTTCTTGGGACGCCAAGATCTCTTGCGAGTCGACCTCCCAAGTGTTGAGTATCTTTCCGCGCAGCGGCATGATCGCTTGATTTTCACGATTTCTCGCCTGCTTTGCAGACCCACCCGCCGAATCACCTTCAACCAAAAACAATTCACAGCGCTCGGCTTCAGCGCTCGAGCAGTCCGCCAACTTGCCGGGGAGTGCCGGCCCCTGAGTAATTTTTTTGCGCACCACTTTTTTGCTTGCGCGCATTCGCCGCTGTGCGGTAAAAATGCACAACTCGGCAATTTTTTCTGCTTCCTCGGTATGCTGGTTAAGCCACAGACTAAAGCTGTCTTTGACCACCCCAGAGACAAAGCTAGCGACCTCGCGCGACGACAATCGATCCTTGGTTTGCCCAGAAAATTGCGGGTCTGCCAGCTTGGTCGAGAGCACGAAGCTACAGCGCTCCCATATATCATCGGGCGCCAGTTTAACCCCGCGGGGTAATAAATTTCTAAATTCGCAAAACTCTCGAATCGCCTCCAACAGACCGGTTCGCAAGCCGTTGACATGGGTACCACCCTGGGGAGTCGGGATCAGATTAACGTAGCTTTCCTGCACCAAATCGCCGCCTTCGGGTAGCCACTGTAGTGCCCATTCAGCCGCCTCGTGTTGCGCGCTAAAAACTCCAACGAAAGGCAGTGGCGGCAGTAGCTCCCAACCCTGTAAGGCACCCAGCAGATAATCCTGCAAGCCGTCCTCGTAATACCAGGTGTCGGATTGCCCCGATTGCTGGTCTTCAAAGTTAACCGTCAATCCACCGCACAGGACGGCCTTGGCGCGCAATACGTGACGCAGTCGCGAGAGCGAGAATTTAACCGAATCAAAATAACCGGCATTCGGCCAAAACCTCAGCAGAGTGCCGGTATTGCGCGCACCACAACTATCGATGACGCGCAAATCTGTGGTCTTTTCACCGTTGGCAAAATCGATTTGATAGATATTGCTCTGGCGTTTTACCGTGACCTCTAACTTCTCGGATAACGCATTGACCACCGAGACACCAACACCGTGCAAACCGCCGGAAAACTGATAGTTGTCATTGGAGAATTTGCCGCCGGCGTGGAGCGTCGACAGAATCACTTCAACACCGGGTACACCCTGTTCTGGATGGATGTCCACCGGCATGCCGCGGCCATCGTCGCCGACCGACAGCGAACCGTCCTTGTACAACACCACATCGATCCGCTTGGCGTGCCCGGCGAGAGCTTCGTCGACGCTGTTGTCGATCACTTCCTGCGCCAAATGGTTGGGCCGAGTGGTATCGGTGTACATGCCAGGGCGCTTGCGAACTGGGTCTAGGCCGGTCAGCACCTCGATATCACTGGCGCTATAGTTACTCATAGTGGTGTGTTTTCATACTGGTTAAAGTCATCTGATTATGCCATTAAAAATCGATAAATATCGCCGAGATGATCGGCAAAATTGATAAAGCTGTGATCGCCGCCCTGCTCGACGAGCATCGAACACCCCCGGTAACGCTCCTCGGCATGCCGATAATCTAACACCTCGTCGCCAGTCTGAAGTAATACATGGTAGCGCCGCTTATCGACGATAATCGGACGATCCCAGCGGCGGTACTCTTCGACATGACGCGGTTCAAAGCGCCACTCATCGCCGCTGTGAAAATGGGTATTTGTACCGATGTAGCGATCCATCCCAAGCGCCGGATTCACCGCCGGGTTGATTAAAACGCCGCGATGTCCGTAGTGCTCAATCAAGTAGGTGGCAAAAAAACCACCCATAGAACTGCCGATTAAATAGATCGAACGATCTCGATTGTCGTCCATCAATGTCCGTAGCCGATGCATAGCGGCATTCGCAAACGGCGGTAACTGAGGACAAAAAAATTCGATGTCGGGCGCGTGTTCGGCAAACCAATCGGCACTGATGCGCGCTTTTTGCGAGTCCGGTGAGCTATTAAAACCGTGCAGATATAACAGGAGTGACATAGATCGCGCATCGTTTAATTAGACTCTATTATAACGGAACAAGACACCTACCAGCGACCAATTTATCGGCCCTTTCGGCCGACCTCCACGCAGCGATCGGCATCCCTTTACCGGCATTTTAATGCCCTCATAAACAGCGCAGTTTTGCGCTTGCCCGGCCCAGAAAAACCCGTGGTATGGGTAAGTTACCGCTAGCCATTGCGGCACTGTCAAGCCTAACGACAGATCAAAGGGGGGCTTTTAGTTGACGACTGCTGCAGCGCAGTCCGTGGGATAATAACTCGCTCAAAAATAAATTCCACTGCCACTTCTCATCCCGCGCGTACATCGCCGACGCTTGGCTGAGTACAAAGGGAATGGTGCGATCGCGATTCCACTCGACCACCTCGACCATCTGTGCATCGCGGTAAAGACGCACTTTGATATCGATATCGTCGAGCCATATGGGGCCCGACCGAGCGGCTGAAATTTGCACCAGGCTGGTATAGCGAGTGACCTCGACGACCCGCAGTTCGACGCTGCCCTGATCACCGGGGTCGGCGAATAACCAAGCGATGGAACCCACCTGCCGAGTCTTGGGCAATACCCGCAACAAGCGTCGATAATTTAACTCGCACTCTTCGTGCAACAGGGCCAAATCGTGGGTCTTTTTGCGCGCGTTCGGTAAAAACAATCGCCAACTCCGTCAATTATTACGTCATATTTACATCGAGCGGGGCATGATCTGCACGCAACCGCGCTCGGTTTTTTTGCAGCCACAACCAAGCGATGGTCATCGCCGCACTGTTCATCTGGCCGGCGGCAAAAGCCGCCTCAACTTCAGTATACGACCACACCTGAAAAAAGATATCTTCGGCTTCGGTGGGCAATCCAAACACGCCGCCGCGAGCGGTCAAATCGGTCAGCGCGCAATACAGATACATCTTTTCGTCGCTACCGCCCGCGCTGACCAAATAATCACAGATCGGCACTAGGCGTTCGACATCAATTCCGGCCTCCTCCTGTAACTCGCGTCTGGCGACTTCAGCCGGATCCTCACCCGCATCGACCATGCCGGCAACCACTTCGTACTGCCATGGCCCCTCGGCATGTTGCAACGCACCGATGCGGAATTGCTCGACCAGTCCCAGCGTATCGTTTTGCGGATCGTAAAGCAAAACACCGACCGCATCGCCGCGCTGAAACAGTTCACGCTTGAGCAAGCGGCTCCAACCACCGTCAAATAACCGATGGCGAAGGCTGTAGCGTAGCATTTTAAAAAAGCCTCGATAAACTATCTCCGTAGTCTCGATACGCACATCATCACGGCCAAAACTATGTTTACGCACCTCGCCCCTCGCTGATATTGATCGCCACTGCGCCAAAACCCGACCATAACATTGTTGCTGCACTCGCGTACAGACGCAGAAATCGAGCTTGCAAAATCTGTGCAAACCTACGCGAGATGCGCACTCAACATTCTGCTAAACTAAACCGTACATACTGCACACTTGCCTAAAGGATTCGACAGCCACATGAAATCTATCGAACACGCTCAACGCACCGTAAAATTGCCTCGCCTGGCCTCTGCGGCGCTAATTACCGCCGTGATTGCCGCGCCCTGTGGCGCGGAAAGCCTTCAGGACATCTACGAGATCGCGGTTATCCAAGATCCGGTAATCGCCGCGGCGCGGGCAACCTATCGCGCCGACGCCGAGGCGCGCAATCAGGGCCGCGCCGGACTGTTGCCGCAAGTTTCTGCCCGCGCAAGCTACAGCGACAGCACCAATGATTTAAACCAGTTCGGTAAAGTTTCCGTCAACGGCGCGGAGATCCCACGATCTGAGAACAACAGAACCAAAACCGACACCGAGAGCTACGCGATCAATCTGTCCCAGGCGCTGTTCGACCTGCCGGCCTGGTACAGTTTTCAGCGCGGCAAGAACCTCACCGCCAGCGCCGAGGCGCAGTTTGCCGCCGATCAACAAAACCTGATCTTGCGCGTTAGCGAAGCCTATTTCAACGTGCTGCGGGCCTTTGACAACACCGAGACCCGCGACGCCGAGCAGCGCGCCATACAGCGCCAGCTAGAGCAGACCCGCGAGCGCTACGAGGTCGGTCTAGTGCCGATTACCGACGTCCACGAGGCCCGCGCGGTGTTCGACGAGGCGGCGGTCAACAGCCTCGAAAGCCGCGGTGCGCTGCGGATTGCCTTCGAGCAACTGCAAGTGCTCACAGGTCGCCGCCACCGCGTGCTCGCCGGGCTCGGCGCGCAGTTTGCCGCCAGTACCCCACAACCGGCTGAGAGCGATGCCTGGGTAGATTTTGCGCTGGACAACAACTTTCGCTTAAAAGTCGCGATGCTGACCAAACAGGCCGCCGGCAACAATGCCAAGGCGCAAAAATACCAGCATTTACCCAAGTTGAGCCTGTCAATGGGCTACCAAAAGAGCACCAGTGACGGCACTCAAACAGGCGTCTCCTACCAAGCCGGCGTTCCAGCGGGCAGTAGCGCGGATTCTTTAACGTTCGACCGCGACACTGACGGTTCCTCGGTGCAATTAAACCTGAGCATGCCGATTTATTCTGGCGGGATCCTGCACTCGCAGCGACGTCAATCGGCGCACCGCGCCGACTCCGCCCAGCAGAACCTCATCGCTGCGCGGCGCACTACGGTGCAATCGGCGCGCTCGGCCCATCAGAGCGTGATGACTAATGCCGCGCGCGTCGACGCCCGTCAGCAATCGATCGTCTCGGCGCAGAGCGCACTCAAGGCCACCCAGGCAGGTTATGAAGTTGGCACCCGCAACATCGTCGACGTATTGGTCGCGCAACAAGCGGTGTATCGGGCCCGCCGGAACTTCGCCAACACGCGTTATGACTACATACTGTCAATGATGCGCCTGAAACAGGTCGCCGGACAACTATCGCCAGACGACATCTACCAACTCAACGCCTGGCTGCAACCGGAACTAGTGGTGCAGCGCAGCGTCATTATGGGCGGTGCTTAATCGGCGCTCGACAAGTCGCCAAGTTCAAATGGCTCGAGCGCTTGCAATAGGCGCGCCAAGGCCCCCCGATTGGCGGTTGCCACCGCCAGCGCCGCCGCACCCATCGCCTCTCGGCGACGGTTGTCTTGCACCAGAGCAATCACCTCAGCGGCCAGCGTCTGTTCAGCCGCGCAGTACACCATAGCCCCAGCCGCCTCGAGCAACCGCGCCACCTCGGCAAAATTGTGTACCTCTGGACCGCAGAGAATCGGCCGACCCCAGGCCGCCGGCTCGATCATGTTGTGACCGCCCACGGGCACCAGACTACCGCCGACAAAGGCTATGTCGCAGGTGCCGTAGTAAGCCATTAACTCGCCCATAGTATCGCCGAGAAGAATATCCACCGACGCCGCCGGCGACTCTGATTGGCTCAACCTGTGCAGCCTAAAACCCGCTTGCACGCAGTCCGCAGCGACGCTACCGAAACGCTCGGGATGACGCGGCGTCAACACTAGCAGTAAGTCTGGGATGTGCCGCTTAATCAACGTCAACGCCGCCAAAACGATGCTATCTTCACCCGCGTGGGTACTCGCCACGAGCCATATAGGGCGATCGTTGGGACCGCGCCAACGGCGTCGTAAATGGTCGGCTCGGTCTCTGACCGCAGCATCAAGTTCGAGATCAAACTTGATATTGCCGGTCACTTGCAGCGCCGCCTGACCAACCCCCAGCGCCGAAAAGCGCGCCGCATCGGCGTCGGTTTGCGCTGCAACACAAGACAGTTGCGCCAGCATCGGGCGCACCAACAGCGGCAGCCGTCCATAACCTTGCGCCGACCGCGCCGAGAGTCGCGCATTTGCCAGCACCACCGGAATATCCCGCGCCGCGCAGGCGGCAATGGTGTTCGGCCAGAGTTCGGTCTCCATAATGATTAACAGTTGCGGTGCGGTGCGGCGCAAAAATCGAGCGATTGCAGTGGGGCTATCGTAGGGTGCATAGCTGTGACCAATGGCCGGATCATCGCCCGTTGCCGCGCGTATGCGCTGCGATCCGGTAGGCGTCATGCAAGTGATAAAAATCCGCGCCTGGGGATAGCGCGCGCGCATAGCAGCAACCAGCGGCATCGCCGCCAGGCTCTCGCCTACCGACACCGCGTGCAGCCAGATTAGCGGTTGCGCCTCGGGTTGCTGGTCGATAAAACCCCAGCGCTCACCCCAGCGCTGGGCATAGGCTGGCGCTCTGAGCGCTCGCCACAACAGCTTGAGCGCAATCAGTGGCGTGACAAGATAAAACAGCACCGTGTAGGCAAGGCGAGCGATAGACACCAAAAAATCCAGGTTGCGAGCCAATGGCTCCCGATACCCGACATACTACCTCAACGCGAGAGATTTGAAATCCATATCTGCCAGCCGCAGCCGCAGATTGGGCTCCCTTGATTGCGCTAGGCGGGCAAGGCGCACCAGAAAACCCTTAATATCAGCGCACCAGGTCCATTTCGTCGAGCAAGTTATCAGCACCATCGACGTACTTCATCACCCAAAGCATGTAACGAGCATCCACCTGTATTGATCGATTTAAACTAGGATCATAGTCCCAATCGCCGATAATGCTCTCGTAGACGCCATCGAACAAAAGGCCCACCAGTTGCGCCTGATCGTTCATTACCGGTGAACCCGAGTTGCCGCCGGTACTGTCGAGCGTCGCCAAAAAGTTGACCGGCACCGATCCAAACTCCTGCGGATCAAAACCGCCAAACTCGCCCGTTGCGATCGCCGCAAGCAATCCGCTGGGAACATCAAATTCGTCATCGCCGTCGATATGCTTGGCCGCAATGCCGGCCAGCGTGGTGAACGGCGTCGCCAACAAGCCATCCTTGGGCGCGTAACCCCGAACCGTGCCAAAACTGACCCGCAACGAGCCGTTGGCATCCGCGTAAATCGTCTTGCCGAGGCTCTGGTAAAACGCAATAAGCGCCTGCATGTAAGCGGGCCTAGCCTCCTGTAGCGCACCGGTCAGCGTATTTTGCTTGGTTTCTTTCGCTAGGTCGTGCTCGAACAGCGCTAAGGCCAACTGGATAAACGGATCTTCGCTGTGCTCGAAGTCGCCAAAAGGCCGCGCCATCCACGCTAGACGTACCCGCTCGTCAGCCAACTGTGTGGTCGCGTGCATAGCGCGTATTTGGGTGGCCACGCGGTCGGCATCAAAGTCCTCTGCGATAGCAAAAAAGTCATCAAACGGCACAATTCTCTCCGCCGGATCGAGCCCGACGTACTCTGGCATGAAGTGAATCAGCACTTCGGCGTCGACCGATCCATGGTAGCGTCCACTCACCCGTGTCATCGCATCGCGGAACCGCGCCATATCGCGGGTTTGATAACCCGGTTCTCGCTGGCTATCGGGCAGCGTGCGCTCATGGGCTAAACGCAGCAACCGACGCGCCGATGACAACATCGAATTACGGCCCATATAAGCCATCAAAAGATCTCTTTGCCGGTGTTGTTGTTGGCGTGCAATCAGCGCTTGCAGGTTATCGATAGTCGATGAAAACCTTTGACTTCGACTGCGATCAGCGTCGATCCACTGCCGCAGTGAAGCCTCTTGCCGACGTTTTTTGTGCAACATATCACCGCGCTTAAAGCTTTCTATCATCGAACCATAATTTTTTGCA
>CALGJN010000205.1:0-1238 GCA_937920185.1 uncultured Cellvibrionales bacterium
GATCCCGAGGAATTGGAGTTTTTGGGATTTAGAGATTACCTCAATGATGGCTTTTTATGCATGCTGGAGTGGCCTGAAAAAGGTGCAGGCTACCTCGATTCTGTCGATCTGACGGTGGTCATCGATGTGCGTCGTCGGGGTCGCAAGTTGGCGCTTGCGGCCTATTCGGACGCGGGTGCGGTTATACTACAAGGGCTGAGTTCTGAGGTGGCGGGCGAGGCGCCAAAAAGCGATGTGTGAAATGTATAAGGCGTATAGACGGGTGATGCTCAGGTGTTAAAAACCATAATTGGGGTGCTCTGTGGGTTGTTGTTGGGCCTGCCAGTTATCTCCGTCAATGATGCGACGGCCTCGGAGATCGAAGGCGTTCGACTTTACCGCTCGCCCGATCGAACGCGGGTGGTATTAGATTTAGACGACACCGTTGAGCACACTATGTTCACGCTGGACAATCCAGATCGAATCGTCGTTGATATTGCTAACGTCAAACTCAAAGCAGCCTTTGATAAGCTCGATTATACGACCACACCGATCGGCAATATTCGCACCGGCGCACGCGGTAAAAACGGTTTGCGGGTAGTGTTTGATCTGCTCAATGCGGTCAAGCCAAAGACCTTCACTTTGGCTGCAAATGAACGCTATGGCGACCGCTTGGTGATCGATTTATACGATATTACCAAACGTGTCAGTAAATCTCTCGAGGGAATCATCGAGCAAGACAACCGAAAAATCGTTATTGCCATCGACGCCGGTCACGGCGGTGAAGATCCCGGCGCGCTGGGTCCCGGGAAAATTCGCGAGAAAGTGGTGGTCTTACAAATTGCCAAACAATTGGAAAAGTTGTTCGATCAAGACCGTGATTTCAGCGGTGAATTGGTGCGCAAGGGCGATTATTATCTCGCTCACCGCAAGCGCACGGAGATCGCCCACAGCAAACGGGCAGATTTCTTTATTTCGATTCATGCCGATGCTTTTTCCAGTCCTGCGGCCTACGGTGCCTCGGTGTATGCGCTGTCGACTAAGGGCGCAACGAGTGAGGCGGCGCGCTATCTAGCGACCAAGGAGAATCGTGCCGATTTGATTGGCGGTGCGGTTTCGTTAAATCTCGATGATAAAGATGATGCATTGGCCGAGGTGCTGCTGGACTTGTCGATGACCGCCACGCTGAGTAGCAGTCTGGCGGCTGGTGGTTACGTCCTAAAGAACATCGATGGCTTGGCGCGATTACACAAGAAACG
>CALGJN010000206.1:0-1461 GCA_937920185.1 uncultured Cellvibrionales bacterium
CGGAGATCAATGAACTCCGCGCGCTGATTAAGGTGGTTGGCCCGAGTGACGCCACCGCCCTAATCCTTGGCGATAGTGGCACCGGCAAAGAGCTGGTGGCGCGAGCTTTACACGACTGTTCCGAGCGTTCTGGGGAGCCATTTATTCCTGTGAACTGTGGAGCCATCCCTCGCGAGTTGTTGGAAAGCGAGCTGTTCGGTCACCGAAAGGGTGCATTTACTGGTGCCATTTCCGATCGCAAGGGCCGTTTTGAACTCGCCAGTGGCGGCACTTTGTTCCTCGATGAAATCGGCGATATGTCGATGGATCTTCAAGTCAAGCTTCTGCGAGTGCTGCAGGAGCGCATTATCGACCCGGTCGGAACGACTCAAGGGTTGGCGATCGATGTGCGGGTGATCGCTGCGACGCACAAAAATGTTGAGCTACTGATCGACAAAGGCGAGTTTAGGGAGGATCTCTTCTATCGCCTAAACGTCATGCCGATTGAAATAAAGGCGCTTCATGAGCGTACAGAAGACATAGTGCCGTTGATTGAGCACTTTGCTTTGTTGCATGCCAAGCGGCGGCAAAAACCGATTACCTTTGCCTCTGCATCGCTAGAATTGTTTATGCGCTACAACTGGCCGGGCAACGTGCGAGAATTATCCAATTTAGTCAACCGCTATTCTGCGCTCTATCCCGGACAAAATGTTGATTTTCGCAATGTGCCCGAAAGTATGCTTCCTCCGGGTATCCGCCTTTTGGCAAATACCGAGCCCGGCGAGTTGCCGATTGCCACGCACGTGGCCAGTGGCCAGGGCGCCTTCAATTTTGAGGTTCACGGCGATAGAGGTGTCGACGGTGATGCGCTGAGTCAACCCGTTGATGCCGTTGCTGAGGGTGACCCATCCGCGGCATTTGACGACACCGTGCGGGTTATATCCATGGCCCAGAGTTGGGATTCATTCCCAGAGCAGGGGCTGCCTCTAAAGCAGCATATGGTGGATATTGAACGAAGTCTGATCCAGCAGGCGCTCGATAAGGCCGAAGGTAATGTGTCCAAAACTGCTCGATTACTCAATGTGCAACGCACCACCTTGATCGAGAAAATCAATAAATACGGTCTTTCGACTACTTAACGCGTCAACCTAGCCAAGCATGAAGCTCCGATTGCAGGCGTAGCATCGCCGGACAATGCCCGTCCTCAACGGTGCGTACGGGACGCTGATCGCGTCCAAAACACCCCTGTCAGTTTGCCGACTGTTTGCCACTGGCAAGCGGATGACCGCTTCTTGCCGCTGGCGAATAACTGACACTTTCTTGCCACTCTCTTTTTAACTTACTGTATCTTATGGCTTTTAAAATGTGGCATGTATATTGCTTTACTAACCGTTAAGCGGCAAATTTAATTTAACTTGGTTAAAGAGAAGGTAATAAAGTGGCAAATACCAATAGCATTCCGATGTTGTGGATCGATCCAGT
>CALGJN010000207.1:0-3919 GCA_937920185.1 uncultured Cellvibrionales bacterium
CGCTTGGCAATCGATTTATAATTTAGCGCATATTGAATGTCGTCAGTTTGTGCGGCACGACGAATATCGGCCGCCATATCAAGATCAAAGCTGACCTCCTGCTTTACTTCGCGCTCCCAATCGTAAATTCCGATAATCGTCTCGATGCGCAGATCTCTTATATAAACAATGTCCATCAAACGGCCTCCCCCGGCGGTTGTAAACTGTCCAGTGGCCAGCGCGGCTGTGCCGTTATCGCCAGACCATTATATTCACCGGCCAAAAGCCGCTGACACCCTGCATAAGCGATCATAGCGCCGTTGTCGGTACAAAATTCATGCCGGGCATAAAACACTTTGCGATGCTCCGGTGCCAGTGCCCGATGCAATTTAGAGCGCAGTCGCTGATTGGCGGATACACCACCGGCGATGACTAGGGTGTTGAGTGATTCTTGCTTGAGCGCGCGCAGACATTTGATCACCAAAGTATCGACCACCGCCTCTTGAAAGCCTGCACAGATATCACAAATAGTCTGTTCGTCGGGCAAGTTATTTTCGTCGCTGTGATCATAAATTAAATTTCGAGTGAAAGTTTTAAGCCCCGAAAAGCTAAAATCTAACCCCGGCCGGTCGGTCATCGGGCGTGGAAACTTGAAACGCTCGATTTGACCACGCTCCGCAGTCGCCGCCAATCGCGGCCCGCCAGGATAATCCAGGTCTAACATTTTAGCGGTCTTGTCGAAGGCCTCTCCGGCCGCATCATCCAAAGACTCACCGAGCAAACGGTATGCGCCTACGCTGGCTACACTAACCAACTGCGTATGCCCTCCCGACACCAGCAGGGCGACAAAAGGAAACGTCGGTGGGGACGCCTCGAGCATTGGCGCCAATAAGTGTCCCTCCATGTGGTGGACAGCCAAAACCGGAATTTCAAGGGCAAATGCCAGCGCTGTCGCCAACGAGCCACCGACCATTAATGCGCCCATCAAACCCGGCCCCGCGGTATAGGCGATGCCATCCAGTTGCGTTTTTTGCATACCACAGTCGTCGAGTACCGCCTTGATTAGCGGCAATATCTTGCGAACATGATCCCGCGAAGCAAGTTCTGGCACCACCCCGCCAAACTCCGCATGCATCTGTGCTTGAGAGTACAACCGGTTGGCCAAGAGCCCCTCTTGGCTATCATAAATAGCCACACCGGTCTCATCACAAGAGGTCTCGATACCCAATACACGCATACTTGAATCACCGGTCACATAAATGCAGATCGTATAGATAAACCCGACAACCTGCCGGAAGCCTATGATACCACTCATTACGGTGATCGCGCGCCGTGTACAAACAGAATTTACAGCGCCATTAATGCACCTAACCGGCCATATAAGTCTTTGCATCACCGCGCCGAAGCGTATAGAATATGCCGCCTAATAGAGCACTAGATCATTTATAACCGGCGTCAGTGCAGCCACCAGCAGCCAAGAATAGGATTAAAGTATGCCCAGCGTTCGAATAAAAGAAAACGAGCCGTTTGACGTCGCATTGCGCAGATTCAAGCGTTCGTGTGAAAAAGCCGGCATCCTCGCCAAGGTCAGAAGTTGCGAGTTTTACGAGAAACCTACTTGGGAACGCAAGCGAAAAGCGGCAGCTGCGGTGAAGCGAAACCAGAAAAAAGTGTCACGCGAATCACGAAAGTTCACGCGACTTTACTGAGTTCACACCCGTTCGGACGAGCTAGAAAAATACACCAGACGGGGTGTAAAGTGGGACTTGAAGATCCGTCAAAAGCGCCCGAGGGCGCTTTTTTCATATTTACAGATACCTGTGGGGTGAACTTATGCGCTTGAGCGAACAAATATCCGCGGCCATGAAGCAGGCGATGCGCGACAAAGACAAACCGCGACTCGGCACCATCCGCCTAATCCGCGCCGACATAAAGCGCATCGAAGTCGATCAGCGGATCGAACTAGATGACCAACAGACGCTGCAAGTACTAGACAAAATGCTCAAGCAGCGCCGCGATTCTATCGCACAGTACCAATCGGCTGGGCGCGACGAATTGGCCGAAATCGAGGCCGCAGAAATCGCGGTGATCCAAGAGTTTCTTCCCAGCGAACTCAGTGCAGAAGAAATTCAAACCATGATCGCCGCGGCCATACAAAATGCCGGTGCCCAGTCGATGCGCGACATGGGCGCGGTTATGGCACAACTAAAACCGCAGATACAGGGCCGCGCCGATGCTGGCAAAGTCAGCGGCCTAGTGAAGGCGGCACTCCTGCAATAGCGCTACCCCCATCGCCCCGGCGAGCTGCCAAACAATGTATCTTTGATCACCCAACAAAGTGCACTCCAACAAGGTGCGCTCCAACAAGGTGCACTCCAACAAGGTGCACATTAATGAAGTACGCTCCAGCGAGGTACACTTTGACGAAGTACACTGGAAGGCAGTTACCAACCGACTCGCAATGCTCATGGCCGGACTAATTCCACAGAGTTTTATCGACGATCTCCTCGACCGTACCGACATCGTAGAGATCGTAGGTAGTCGCGTCGAAATTAAAAAGGCCGGAAAAAATCACAAGGCTTGCTGCCCTTTTCACGAAGAAAAAAGCCCCTCGTTTACGGTAGCTCAAGACAAACAATTTTATTACTGCTTTGGCTGTGGTGCTGGCGGCAATGCGCTAAGTTTCATTATGGAGTTTGATCGTGTCGACTTTTTGCCCGCAGTCGAAACACTCGCTCGACACCTAGGCGTAGAGATCCCAAGGGAAGCGGAATCGCAACCCCAGCGCAATGCAAGTCGAAAAAAGGACAACATATTCTCGATACTCGCAGATTCCGACCGATACTATCGCCAGCAACTGAGGCGTCACCCATCGGCCTCTAGCGCCGTTAGCTATTTAAAAAATCGCGGCCTGAGCGGTCAAATTGCGGCTCAATTTGGCATCGGTTATGCTCCCCCTGGCTGGGATAACCTGATGCAGGCTGAGGCGACTGACGAAGAGCGCTCAAACCTGCTCGAAGAATCGGGCATGCTGGTTCACAAAGCCGAAGAAAACAAAAAATATGATCGCTTTCGGCATCGCATCATGTTTCCAATCCGCGATCAACGCGGCCGAACCGTCGGCTTCGGCGGTCGTGTTCTCGACGATAGCAAGCCCAAATACCTCAACTCACCAGAGACACCCGTATTTCAAAAAGGGCGCGAGCTATATGGTCTCTACGAGGCGCGACAAGCGCTCAAGGAAATGCCCAGACTAATCATGGTCGAGGGTTATATGGATGTCATAGCCCTCGCTCAATATGGGATTCAAAACGCGGTTGCGACACTCGGCACCGCGCTCACCGAAAGTCACTTGCAAAAGATATTTCGCTACACCTCGGAAATCGTGTTTTGCTTTGATGGCGATGCCGCCGGCCGCAAAGCCGCAGCCCGCGCGCTCGACACGGCATTGCCAGAAATGCGCGATGGATTATCGGCGCGCTTTCTTTTTCTACCCGACGGTGAGGATCCCGACAACAGCGTGCGCAAACTCGGCCACGATGCCTTTGTCCAGACCATCGAAACCGCACAGCCACTATCAGAGTTCTTTTTTAACCAACTCAGCAGCGACATCGACACCGCCACAGCCGACGGCAAGGCAAAACTCGGTAAACTCTGTGCGCCGCACATTAATCGCATACCCGAGGGTATTTTTAAGCAGTTGATGCTCGCCGACTTGGCCCAGCGTACGGGCCTGTCGACCGCCGATCTTAGCGCCTATGTCGCGGCGCATCGACCGATAGCTAAATCGAGCGCTCCACCTATAGAGTCACACAACAGCCGCACAGATAACAACAGCGAAGCGCCCGAATATAGCTACGAAGAGAGTTATCCGCCGCACGGACAGAGCGATGATGGCGACTATCCCGAGTTGTCGAACAACGCTAAAAAAGTCCGTTTG
>CALGJN010000208.1:0-3002 GCA_937920185.1 uncultured Cellvibrionales bacterium
TCGCCGCCCCTTGTAATTAGTAAGTCAGAGATCGACGAGTTGATCGAAAAAGCGCGCAAGTCTCTCGATGACACCTTAGCTGCGATTCAGGCTGGGGCGCTGGATAACCTTTGACGGTTGTACACCTTTCGATTGCGGCTGCTATGCGGGTTTCATTGCCGGCCATTCATGTCATTGCAGGCGTCAGAGACGTCTGTTGCATGGACCGAGCTTATGGCTGCTAGCGGCACTCCATACGTGGTTTTATACCCACCATCACAACGCGGGTAAAAGGTAATGACTGAGAGTATGAAAACGATTGGCATTGCAGCTTTTTTGCTGTTATTGATGAGTTGCCCACCACTGGCCGATAGCGCGGAAGAGAGTCATCAAACACCCAATATTATTTTACTGGTGATGGATAATTTCGGTTATGGCGAAGTCGGTGTGTATGGCGGCGGTGTGCTACGCGGGGCCGCGACGCCAAACATTGATAGTATTGCCGACGATGGTCTGCAATTAACCAACTTTAATGTCGAGGCTGAATGCACGCCGTCGCGGTCTGCTCTTATGACCGGCCGCTACGGCATTCGCACACGGCAGCGGCCCAATGCAGCACCGCGCGACATTTGGTACGGCATTACCGAGTGGGAAATTACGCTGGCAGAGATGCTGTCCGCGGCAGGGTACAAGACCGGGATCTTTGGTAAATGGCACCTTGGGGATACCGCTGGACGCTACCCTACGGATCAAGGTTTTGACGAGTGGTATGGTATCGCCAATTCATCGGACCAAGCTTTTTGGGCGGACAGCGATAGTTTTCAGGCGGATGCAGGCGTCCAATTACCGCGGATTATGACGGCACTTCGCGACCAGAAACCGCAGCAAAAAGAAGTCTTTGATCGCGCCAAACGGTCAACCATTGATCGCGAGATCACCGATCATGCAATTGATTTTATTCGACGCCGAGCTGAGGCTGATGAACCTTTTTTTGCATATGTGCCCTATACCCAAACCCACGAACCTGTCGACGCACATCCAGACTTTAAAGGTAAGACAGGCAATGGCAGTTTCGCCGATGTGCTCGCACAAACCGACGCCTATGTCGGCGAAATATTGACGGCGCTGACGGATCTTGGACTCGGCAAAGAAACCATTGTTGTGTTTACTGCAGACAATGGCCGCGAGGGTGTAAAACGATCTTTTGGATTTACCGGCCCGTGGCGAGGGAGCATGTTTTCGCCCTACGAAGGTTCGCTTAGAGTGCCATTTTTGATTCGCTACCCGGGGTTTATTCCCGCTCGGAGAGTGTCCAACGAGATGGTGCACCTGATAGATGTATTTCCTACGCTGGCCCACTTAGCGGGTGGGGAGATTCCCCAGGATAGAATACTCGATGGTATCGATCAAACTGATTTTTTCACCGCAGCGGCAGAGAAATCTGCCAGAGAAGCGATGGTTATCTACATTGGCAATGAACTCTTTGGTGTAAAGTGGCGCAACTGGAAGTTGCTCCTCAAGGAGATGGACGCCGACAGCTATGCGATCCGCGATATGGCTTACCCATCGATTTACAATTTGATTGTAGACCCCAAGGAAGAACAGCCGGAGACGTTCTATCTGGATGATACTTGGGTTGATACACCGTTGTGGCAAGTTATCAGCGATCACGAAACCTCACTCGAAAACGATGCAGGCGCTCCGGGTCCTTAGATCAATGGTGATCTAGGGTGGCCGAAAAACCACGCGCCGACGATAAATCGAGGCGTTATAATTTATCTCGTAGCGAATAAAACAGCATCCCAGCCACTAGCCCGGGCCAACGCAGTAGTGTGCCACCGGGGAAGCTGTGGGTCGGGTAATTGACCATCACATCGAACCGCTCGGCCGTCCCAGCAACCGCCTCGGCGATCAATTTACCGGCCATTGTGGCCATGGCGACACCGTGCCCCGAATAACCATGGGCGAAGAAGACGTTGTCTCCGAGGCGTCCAAAGTGTGGCATGCGATTTACCGTGATCGCCAAGGTGCCGCCCCAGCCATAGTCAATTCGGGTGTTTTGCAATTGCGGATAGACCCGCAGCATGTATTTTCGAACAAATGATTTGATATCATTAGGGAACCGCCGAGTGTAGTTTTCGCCGCCGCCAAATAGTAGCCGGTTATCACCGGAAATTCGCCAATAATCCACTACAAACAACGCGTCGGCGATGGCACTGTCGTCGCGTATTAACTCTCGACACAACGCTTCGTCGAGAGGCTCTGTGGCGAGCATAAAATTATTGATCGGCATTATCTTTCCGGCCATCTGCGGTTCTAATTTCTCCAAATAGCCATTGCAGGCTAGTATTACGAATTGGGCTTTAACCGAGCCATTGGCGGTTGTGACCAACGACGATTGGCCTTTGCTATAGTGGCTGACGCGACTATTTTCAAAAATTTTTACACCCGCTTGAGTGGCTGCTCGGGCCAGACCCAGAGCGTAATTAAGCGGATGCAAATGGCAAGAAAAGCTATCCAATGAACCGCACTGGTAGTTATTTGAGCCGACCAGTTGGCGAATTTCGGCTCGGTTAATAAAGCTAATATGCTGGTAGCCATAGTGGTTTTGCAGATGTTCGGCTGCAGATTGATAATCGTCGCTATCGCTCGCCCGATGGGTAACTTCGAGGATTCCCTGTTTGAGGTCGCAGTCGATGTCATGTTGACTCACG
Organism: uncultured Cellvibrionales bacterium; assembly: GCA_937920185.1. GTDB lineage: Bacteria > Pseudomonadota > Gammaproteobacteria > Pseudomonadales > Porticoccaceae > TMED48. The sequence goes on from CALGJN010000208.1 coordinate 2,694, forward strand.
AGATCCCTAACCGTTTGCACGGCCTCTATACTGATGTCCCACAAGGCGCGAGCGCGCTGTTGGCCGACCTTGGCTTCAAGTTCCGGTTGATCTATGTGCTGACCGCTGCCGACTTGACCACCATTGCGTCCGGAAGCGCCCCAACCGACGCGTTCAGCCTCCAGGAGCGCGACGCTAAAACCGCGTTGTGCGAGATGGAGTGCCGTTGACAGTCCTGTATAGCCGGCACCGATCACACAGACATCGGCGTCTTGATGGCCTTGCAGTTGGTCAAAATCGCAAAGGCCCTTAGCGCTAGCTGCGTAGTAA
>CALGJN010000209.1:0-1578 GCA_937920185.1 uncultured Cellvibrionales bacterium
TGGTGCCCAGGGGCGGAATCGAACCACCGACACGAGGATTTTCAGTCCACTGCTCTACCAACTGAGCTACCTGGGCATTTTGCTTTCTGTCTGGGTGTTACTTTGATTGCGTACCGAGGTTGTTGGTGTTACCTCGAAAGGCGCGTATTAAAGCGTCTAGGTGGGTTTTCGTCAAGGGTTATTCGGTTTCGGGAATGTATCCTTCGGCGCTGTCGAACTCTTCGCCATCGAAGTACTTATCGCGCTGCTCAGCCAAGTAGGTGCGCGCGGTCAAATCCATCATGTTAAGGCGCATTTCGTTGATCAACGTGGTTTGGTGGGTCATCCACTCGGCCCATGCCTGCTGCGACACCTCGTTGAAGATCGCCTCGCCCTTGGGCCCGGGGAAGGGCGGCGTGGCGAGACCGGGAAGTTCAGTCTTGTACTTGCGGCAGAGCACTGTGCGCGCCATAAAATACCTCGTTGGATGGTTTGATTCAGGCGACAGTTTAACATTTGATCGCCGGTATGCGAGTCACTGACGATCAAATAATGCCACCACGGGTGCCGGCATACCCAATTTTTCAGGGTTGTCGGGGTCGTACCAGCGGTGATCTTGGCCGTCGCGAACGCCATGTGGCTGTTCGAGTTGCGCCTCTATGCGAACCGCTCGGTAGTCGAGATGAAAGTGGCTAAAGGTGTGGCGCGCGACTGGCAGTACCTCGGTCGCGGTGGCGTCGACGCCCAAGTTGGCGCAGGTCTCGTCGATCAACTCCGGGCTGGCGCACTGCGGAAAGACCCAGAGCCCGCCCCAGAGCCCCAGCGGCGGATTGCGCTGCAGTAAAAACTCGCCCTGCGGATTGCGGATCATTAAAAAACAGCTGTGCTTGATCGGCAGACTCTTTTTTGGTTTTTTGCCGGGATAGGCGCGCGGGTTGTCTTCGGCGAACGCCTTGCACCCCGGTTTGACCGGGCAGCGTTGGCAGTCTGGATCGGGGGTGCAGAGGGTGGCGCCGAGATCCATCATCGCCTGGCTAAAGTCGGCGGTTCGCGATTCGGGCGCCAGATCCTCGGCCAGCGCCCAGAGTTTTTTCAGTGGTGCGCTGCGGCCAGGCCAGCCATCGATGGCCGCGTAGCGGGCCAGTACTCGCTTGACGTTGCCGTCGAGTATTGCTGCAGGCTGCTGAAAGGCGATCGAGCGAATCGCGCCAGCGGTCGAGCGGCCGATGCCTGGTAGGTCGATCAGCGCGTCGAGATCCCCGGGGAAACAGCCCTCATAGCGCTCGACAACAATCTCTGCGCTGCGGTGTAAATTGCGGGCGCGGGCATAGTATCCTAGGCCGGTCCAGTGGTGCAAAACGTCATCGAGCGGCGCCGCTGCCAATTGCTGCACAGTTGCAAAGCGTTGCATAAACCGTCGGTAGTAGGGAATGACGGTGCTCACCTGGGTCTGCTGCAACATGATTTCAGAGACCCACACCGAGTAAGCGCTGATCTGTTGTTGCCACGGCAGGTGCTTGCGCCCGTGCTGGTCATACCACGCCAGCACGTCGGTCTGAAATTTTTGCGCAGTGATTGTCATCCTAGCCCTTGGTTGTA
>CALGJN010000210.1:0-1158 GCA_937920185.1 uncultured Cellvibrionales bacterium
ACCCTGACGGGACTTTCAGCAGAGCGCGTCGACCAGTTAATAGCCGACGGCGTCGTGCATGGTGGCATGCTGCCCAAAATACGCTGCGCGCTCGATGCGGTCAAAGCGGGCGTGCCAAATGCGCACATTATAGATGGTCGGGTCGACCATGCTGTGATGCTCGAAATTTTTACCGATGAGGGTGTCGGCACCTTGATCAGCAACCAATCTCATAGCCACACGGAGAGATGCTAATGGCAGGGAAGCGAGGGTCTAGAGCACAAGAAATCCTGCAAGCGTTGGCGCGCATGCTGGAGGTATCCAAGGGCCAGCGAATTACGACCGCTGCCTTGGCGGCGGAATTGGGGGTTTCTGAGGCGGCACTGTACCGGCACTTTCCAAGCAAAACACGCATGTTTGAAGGCCTGATAGATTTTATCGAAGAAACCATTTTCGGCCGTATTTCGTCGATATTAAACGACGACTCAAGCACCGTCGACCAGTGTTATCGAATACTCACATTGGTGTTGGCATTTTCAGAAAAGAACCCTGGCATCACGCGAATATTGAACGGTGACGCGCTGACCGGGGAAACCGAGCAACTCCACAAACGCGTAGCACAATTTTATGACCGCTTAGAAAGCCAATTAAAACAACTACTGCGAGAAGCTCAGATAAGAGATGGTCTGAAGGTCGAGATAGCGATCGGCACCGCGGTCAACCTGATGGTCTGCACCGTCGAGGGTAAAATTCATCAATACGTTCGCAGCGATTTTAAGCAACTACCGAGCACAGACTGGCCGACGCAGTGGAAACTGATCACCTTGGGCATGTTTGCCTGAATGTGTATTTTCGACGCCTAAACCAAGCCAAACTGCGAATACCTCGCTTTTATAGACCGTAAGTGTCGCGGTAACTAGCCACTGCAGCGCACCACTTTCGCAGTTCTGGGCGGGCCATCAGAAATTCTAAAACGTCGGTAATATCGACAATACTGACCACTGGAACGCCGTGCTTGCGCTCGACGACCTCGGTTGCCGAGCGTCCATCGGGCCCGCGCTCTCTTCGATCCAATCCGACCAGCACACCCGCTGGTTGAGCATCACTGCCCGCCAACAGGTCCATCACCTCGGCCACCGCAGTACCGGCGGTTATGACATCATCGACGATTAATACCCG
>CALGJN010000211.1:0-5672 GCA_937920185.1 uncultured Cellvibrionales bacterium
TCCGAGTACATGTAGCTCGACACTCCATCACTCCGCGCCATTTCACTTCCGCGCAACGTGAATCCGGGAGGCAGCCATTTTGGGAACCAACCGGGGCCGTCGAGTACTTTGCCATCGCCACCATCTTCACAACGCTCATTTCCCGCATCTGGTGCAATGATATCGCTGTCGGCGGACTGGGCGGGATCCAACATCAGCTCTATGAACTGGAAACGCTCGAGCGCTTGCCCTTGGGCATTGTCCACCGACGAGCGCAGCACCAATCCGGTGTCTCTATCCAGAGCCACTGAGTATCCGTAGCGGTATGTGTCAATAGGGATAATACGCAACACATCCACATTCCGGCCCACTACCCGGGCAGGATTGTCGACCACCACTGAATAATGCTCATAGAGATCGCGATGCGAACCGCGAACAGAGATGAAATTGCTGATCAAAGGCGCCAGATTTTCCGCAGCCAAGCAGTTTATCGCATTGGTGTAACGCGACACTTTGCGCTGCGCGCCATCCAAATACACCACCTGTCGCTGCCTCAAACCCTCGTGCATACGGCTCGACAACCGGATAATTGACCGACGTCCTGCATACTCATAGGTTGCAACACCGGTGTAATTTACATGTTCTGCGGCGCCGACGATCTGCTCGATCAACGAACCAATACCCGATGGGGTGGCTGCATATGCCTGAGCGGAAAACGTTGTGGATAGAACCCATGCAGCAGTTCGCAACAGAGTGCAAACTCTCATAGCGATGATCTCATCTTGCGTTTCTCTTACTAAAGTTGCCCTTCACCGCGCGCAATATCGGTCAATCAACGACGCTCCGGCGTCACATCAACCTTGTTGACATCGACCAGTGGTACGCTGCCATGAGCGCTGTTAAGGGTAGCATTTTCAGCATGCTTTATAAGCATTTTGTCGATATGAGTACGGATTTTATGCGCCGGAAATGCCTGCTGATCTATCGCCGGCAAGAGTCTTTTTGGGGCCGCTGTCGTCGCCCGCCTATCAATCGATCCAGCACTGACCGTCTGCGCATCGATGCGCGGTTGAAAACCAGCGGGAAACTGCATGGCTGGCCGAGTATTAATGTCGACATCATAGGGGTCTAGAGCGGCACTCTGAGTGCCTGGTTCAAGCGACGGGTTATTGAACTCTTGCACGCCCAAAATTGCCACCATCGCAACCGATGCGGCAATCGCAAATTGACCCAAAACCTCGAAAACTTTCTTCGCGGGACTCGCCGCATGCACCCTTTCAGTCTCCAGTGCGCTGGCAATGGCTGAACTGCAGTCGATGGCAGTCGCGGAAACCTCGCCCTTGATCGAACGCGATACCATGTGATAGCGCATCCACGCGCCCCTCAAGTCAGTCCGTCGCTCTCCCTCCGTGGCATCCAATAGTCGGCGAATTTCAAGCTCATCAGCCTGACCATCCATCAAAGCCGACAGCGATTCCTTCAAACTATCTCGTTGTTCTGTCATTCACTAACCCCACGGATTCTATTGCTAGTCAATCATTCACGTTAATGGGACAACCAAAAGGCACGAAGGTTCCCCTCGACTTTCAATTTCCTTCAATTAATATCAGTACTTTAGCGTCGATGATTTCTCGCGCCCTAAACAATCTCGAACGCACAGTCCCAGTCGGGCACTGCATGATTTCCGCGATATCATCATAGCTCAAATCTTCGTATTCTCTCAAGGTAACGGCAGTTCTGAGGTCCTCGGGCAAATCGGCGATGGTCTTGCGGATTGCGCCGTCGAGTTGTTCGCAGAACAGCCTGTTTTCTGGGGAGTCGAGATCGTGCAATTGATCATTGGCGGCAAGGTACTCGGCATCCGCTACATCTATATCTGCAGACGGTGGCCGACGACTGCGAGTGACGAGGTAATTCTTTGCAGTGTTGACAGCGATGCGATACAACCAAGTATAAAATTGGCTCTCCCCCCTAAAACCAGGCAGCGCGCGATAGGCTTTTATGAAGGCCTCCTGCGTCACATCGGCTATCTCATCACGATCGCGTACAAAGCGCGAAATAATTGATTGCAGCTTAAACTGATACTTTAATACCAATAGATCAAAAGCTCGCTTATCACCGCGCTGAACTCTCTCCACCAATTGTTGATCGCTGGGGTCGATGTCGCTGTGTTTCATTTTTTCGTTGTGTTCCTATCGGGTTTTGCTTATGTAAATCCATTTGATTCATCGTTTAATTGCGACTGTGCAATTCACCTACGACCGCTCGCTGCAATAATAGTTTAGATATATTATCATGGCATGCCAAAAAACTGTGTTATTCGCATGCAACAAAATACCTTTTACGATGTGCTAGTCATCGGCAGTGGCGCGGCAGGCCTGACATTGGCATTGCATATAGATCCAGCCTACCGCGTCGCTTTAATCAGCAAGTCAACCTTGCAAGCCGGCGCGTCTTGGCTCGCTCAGGGCGGCATTGCGGCAGTTTTTGATAAAAATGATAGCGCCGCGGCGCACATTGCCGATACCGAGCGCGCAGGGGCGGGCCTGTGTCGTAGCGAGGCAGTGCAGTTTGTGGTCGAGAATGGCCCCGCAGCGATCCAGTGGTTGATTGGTCAGGGCGTTGACTTCACGCGCGATACCGATCAACAGCAATACCATTTAACCCAAGAGGGCGGCCACAGTCATAGACGCATTTTGCACAGTGCCGACGCTACCGGTAAAGCCGTTACAGGAACGCTGGTCGATCAAGTTATAGCATCTCCAAATATCGATGTATTCGAACATCATTGCGCGGTTGATCTCATCACTCAGGCGGACAAAAACTCCAGAAAAATTCGCTCGACAGGAGCCTACGTACTGGATATTGAATCGCAGCAAGTGCGGGTATTTAAAGCCAAGAGCACCGTGTTGGCATCGGGAGGCGCCAGCAAGTCTTATCTCTACACCAGCAATCCTGACGGCGCCAGTGGCGACGGCATTGCCATGGCGTGGCGGCGTGGCTGCCGCATCGGCAACCTCGAGTTCAACCAATTTCACCCGACCTGCCTGTATCACCCCAAAGCCAAATCTTTTTTGATCACCGAGGCGCTGCGGGGCGAGGGAGCAGTGCTGCGTCTGCCCGATGGAAGTCAGTTTATGCAGCGCTTTCACGAAGCCGGTGAACTCGCGCCGAGAGATGTAGTCGCACGCGCAATCGATCATGAAATGAAGCGCTTAGGCAGCGATTGTCTGTATTTAGATATCAGTCATAAGCCGGCCGACTTTGTCATTGAACACTTTCCTACCGTGTATGAACACTGTCTGACGTTTGGCATCGACATTACCACCGATCCAATCCCTGTGGTGCCCGCCGCGCACTATACCTGCGGCGGTATTCTGGTCGATACCAGCGCCCAGACTGACCTTTTAAACCTGTATGCGATTGGCGAAAACGCTTTTACCGGTCTGCATGGTGCCAATCGCATGGCCAGCAACTCACTGCTGGAATGCATCGTTTATGCCTGCTCAGCAGCACAGGCGATCAATCGAATCACGGCGGGCATCAATGAGCCTGACCCGATCCCAGATTGGGATGAGTCGCGGGTACAAAACTCCGATGAACAGGTAGTAATTTCCCATAACTGGGACGAGCTCAGACGTTTCATGTGGGATTACGTCGGCATAGTGCGCACCAACAAACGCCTGGAGCGCGCTCAGCATCGGATCAAACTACTACAAAAGGAAATTCAGGAATACTACGGCAACTGCCGAGTGAGTCGTGACTTACTCGAACTGCGCAATTTGGCAACCGTATCAGAACTCATTATCCGCTGCGCGCTGGAACGCCGGGAGAGTCGCGGGTTGCACTACACATTGGACTATCCGGAACTGTCCAACATCGCCCGCGATACTATCATGGTGCCGATCAATTTTGCCGGCCAAGATATCATCATTCGCCGCGACGACTGAGTTCTAGCAGCAGCCTGCGCAGACGGCGATGCTCGTTCATAGACATTGCGTCTCGAGGTATAAAACGCAGCAGAGCGCGCTTTGAAAAGCGCTCAAAATAGACAATGATTAACGCCTTTGTAACCCAGCAACGGGGCTTTTTGTGCAGGTCAATGCGCTCGTTACTGGCCACCAACCGCCAGGCAAAAAAGGTCGATGCGCCGCTAAAAATTAGCAGTTCATCGACCTGACAACGGTACTTTAACAGCGCCAGCACGGCCGCCAAAATTGCCATGCATACAGTTACCAACGCCATCCAGGGCACGCTTGCTAGGTTTATGGCGACCAATGCAACCACCAGTGAGGCCCATAACTGCCAGATCAAACTCCAGCGCGAGCGCCTCAGTCTAAACTGGCTATAATTGGCTGCGGCTATCACGTACGATCTGCACAATGCGCTGCATGCCGGGATCGGCGGGCACCGTCGCTTTTAAAAACCACTCGAATAGCGTCTGGTCTTCGCGCTCTAACAGCACTTCAAACCGTAATTTGTCATCATCATCAAGGGCATCAAAATGTTTCTCGACAAAGGGTCCGAGCAACAGATCTAACTCCAGCATACCGCGACGGGCGGCCCACACTAAACGATTTTTATTCATAAGCCACCGACAGTCGAGTAAAATGCGCCTATAGTAGATCATAGCGCGACAACCTGCACTACAAAGGATATCTATGGATACCGCCAAACTGTTCCCCCAGCACAACACCATGCTCGACCCATCCAAACGGCGAGTGCTATCGTTTGGCGAAGGACCAGGTGCATTTAGCAAGCTGCAAATCACCGACACACTCTGCCCGATCGCTCGCGGCTACATTCAACTCAATGGTCCCGACAGCCGCAAGTTTTTGCAGGGGCAAGTGACCTGCGACATGCAAACAGTTACCGACCAGCAAGTGATCCGTGGCGCTCACTGCACGCCCAAGGGTCGCATTATTTTCCTATTTTCAGCGCTCTGTGATAGCAATGACAATATCTTATTGGAAACTCATAGCTCGGTCATCCCCCAGGCGATCGCCAACTTAAAGAAGTACGCAGTGTTTTTTAAAACCGAGATTAGCGATCTAAGCGCGTCGCTAACAACCTTTTTAATCTCCGGTCCGAGCAGCGCCAAATCCATAGCAACACTCAGCCATCAGCCACTTCCACAACCGGGTATGCAGGTTGAAGAGGCCGACATCCGGCTGCGCTGTATCGCCGAGAATCACTACTCGGTTACCTGCAAGTCCGAAGATAGCGCCCGTGTCATCGCCGAGCATCCGGGCTTGACCCTGTGCGGCGAAGCCTACGCCGATCTCATCACGCTGCGCAGTGGTTTTGCCGACGTCACCGAAGATACCCTGGACAAGTTTATTCCGCAGATGCTCAACCTCGATCGCCAAGCATTTATCAGTTTTCAAAAAGGCTGCTATACGGGTCAAGAAATTATTGCCCGAGCGCATTATCGAGGCGCTGTTAAGCGGCGCCTGCGTCACATTCAGTGCCCGCTCGACGAACTGCCCAAGCCCGGCGAAACCCTGGCTGATTGCAATGGCAAGGGGATAGGTTCAGTGGCTAGCGCGGCTTGGAGTTCGCCGCGGCAAGCCGAACTACTGGTAGTCATATCAGACGGCGTCGAGAGCCTCAATGGTTTACAAATAAACGCGCAAACTGGTATCGACGCCGAAACGCTGGTACTGCCCTACCCGCCCCTGGCACAGAGATGA
>CALGJN010000212.1:0-4026 GCA_937920185.1 uncultured Cellvibrionales bacterium
ATGAATTTAGACTCTTTGCACACTGGTAGGCGATGGACCACTGCGCGCCGTTAATCCCCGTTGATGATCGATTGGGGGGCTTTAAAGTGATGGCTGGGGAAACCGATGGTCCCTGAGGGTGGGGTTTTAAGTAAAATTTAAATCACACAAAAAAACAACTTTGACGATAAAAATTGGGCTTAGTATTAGAGTAAAAATAAACGTCGGCAGATGACACGCTAAAGCACTTTTTAATCATTAATTTTGCAAGTCATTGGCAGTGCGTGTTCAAAACCGAAATGTTAAAAAATAAGTAACCAACAGGAGGTAAGTTAACGAGGGTATGGATTAGGGGTATGGGTCAATCGCCGCGCAAGGAGTCGCGAGTGAACGACCGCAATTTTAATGGAATAAGTTATTTGTAAGCGTAAAAATAACACCAAAAATTACAGGGAGTAATTGCAATGCTAAATAAACAACCGCTGGCTTGTGCCATAAGCAGCATTCTTTTGACCGCCAGTTTACCGGTATTTTCTCAGGATGATGCGCAATCCAAAGTGCAGTCACGCGCCGAACTGGAAGAGATTATCGTCACTGGTTCGCGAATTCGAAAAAGTGGTTTTTCCAGCGCCTCGCCGATGGACGTGATCGACGTCGCTGGCGCCAGCCGCCAGGGCATCTCTAACTTGGGCTCGCTGCTGCAATCGACGACCATTGCGCGGGGATCAGAACAGGTTACCTCGGCGATGTCGACGCTGTATTCTGCAAATGGCGGTACGGGCGTTCAGACGGTAGGACTGAGGGGCTTGGGTGCCAACCGCACGCTGACGCTGGTAAATGGCCGTCGCGCGGGGCCTGCAGGCTTAGGCGGGTCGGTATCATCGTTCGACCTCAACGTTCTACCGCTCTCGACCATTGAGCGTGTAGAGATACTCAAGGATGGCGCCTCGTCGATCTATGGCTCTGACGCCGTCGCTGGCGTTATTAATATTATTACCAGAAAGGACGATGAATCGTCGTTTAACATGTTTACCTCCCAGCCAACAAAATCTGGCGGGGAAACCTCGAACATCGATTTTTCGTGGGGCCAAACCAGTGGTAAATTTTATTCCAGAGTCACCGGCAGTTATTCTCGCCAATCAGAATTAAAGCAGGGCCAGCGAGATTATTTTTCATGCGGTGAGGAATATATCTTCGATCAAGAGACCGGCGAACGCGCCGACCTGATCGATCCGCGCACCGGTAAACCTCATTGTGACGATTCGCGATGGGGGCACGTTTGGGTATACGATTACGTTGGTGATGATGAAGACGCCACGAGAGCTTTTTTGGCGCAGTACGATTATGATGGTGATCTCGGCGATTATATTCCATCCTACAGCGATGTGACTAGCGATCTGAGTCTGGAGAACGGAGCGCCAAACGGCTTTTACCCGGTTGATTATGACCGCACATCTGATGCTGTCACTAATGCGGATAACCCCTTTCAGGATCAGACTTCGTTCGTGCCTAAGCAGGAGGTTGCGACCTTCTTTGCCGAGGCGACCTACGATTTTACTGACGATCATCAGGCCTACGCCGAGTTACTGCTGAACCGCCGCGAAACCTCCGTCAATGCTTATCGGCAGTTGTGGACCTATATCTATAATTCTGACAATGGCAACGAATCCGCCACCGCCGAGGGCTGGAGCGGCGATGGCTGGCTTTCGCCGCTAACTATTACCGATCAAAATGACGGAGACTACAGGGTAGACTATCATCGCGCAGTGCTCGGTATGACTGGCGATATCAACGAGGATTGGATGTACGATGTCTCGTTTCAGCACTCATATTCGGATGGTCGCTACCACGAGCAACAGGCGCTAGAGGACGCTGTGGATGGCAACGAAAAGAAGTCGGCAAATGGCGACGGCACCTGCGCCGGGACTATGCTGGTCAGGGACTATGGCCCAGACGTACCCTGCCTAGATCTGCCTTGGACGGATCCGCGTTTTTTAAGGGGTGATTACACGCCCGAAGAATTGGCGTATCTGTTTGCCTGGGAGACCGGTACCACCAGGTACACCCAACAAACGCTGAGCGGCTTTGCCTCCGGGCCGCTGCTGGAGTTGCCCGCTGGAACTCTTAGCGCTGCGTTTGGCATTGACTACCGCACTGATAAAATCAAGGATACCCCAGGAGAAATTACTTTAAATAGCAATTCATGGGGCAGCAGTGCCGCTAGTATTACCGAAGGTGAGGATACCACCAAGGCGATTTTTGCCGAGTTAGATATCCCATTATTAAAAGACCTGCCAATGATCGAGCACTTGACCATGAGCCTCTCAGGGCGCTACAACAGGGTGGAGTCCTACGGCTCGGGGAATACCTACAAAGTCGGTTTAGACTGGGGGTTGACCGATACGGTGCGCATTCGCTCTGGCCACGGCACCTCCTTCCGCGCCCCTGGGCTGTTTGAGTTGTATTTGGCCGACCAAACCAGCTTTGAAGATCAACGGGATATGGATATATGCTCTGGCTGGGGAGCTGCTTTGAGGCGCGGCGATATCACCCAGCGGACTGCCGATAATTGCGCGGCTGGGCGTCCTGATTTGGGGTTGGCAGGTGTTGCGGAAAACCAGAACTCCAACACCACGGCAAAGGTCTTTACCGGCGGTGGCAAAGGTTACCTCAAGGCTGAAACTTCGCGCATGAATACTCTCGGTATTGTTTGGCAGCCAGAGTTTGCCGAGTTGAGCATATCCGCCGACTACTTTGATATTGAGATCGATGACGAGATTGATACCCTCGGTGCCATTGCCATCGTTCGGCGATGTTATGACTCGGAGAATTTCGCCACTAATCCGCTCTGCCGCTTGTTTAAGCGAGATCCAAATGGCAATTTTATCACCGACGTTCAGGATCGTTACCTAAACATTGACAAGCAGATTAACCGCGGCTGGGATTTGGAACTCAACTACACCACTGAATTGCCTTGGGGTGTGTTGACTATCGATACTCAACATACTTTTCAAATCGAAGACTATGTCAGGGACCTTAGTACTGAAGGAGCAGCTACCGATGAGGACGCCGGTGAGGACACCAATGGCGAACTTGGCGACCCCAAGTGGGTCGGCGATTTCACCGCCGGCTTGGAGCGCGGCAATTGGCTCTACGAATGGGACATGGAGTTTGTCGGAGCGGTCTCGAACTATGCGGACTGGGGCAGCGATACGGTAACTCCGTATGAGCAAGACTACCGCGCGGTGCTGCACATACCAACCACCATGTACCACTCATTCTCGGTGACCCATTCATCAGATGAGAGCGGTATGGAAATTACCTTCGGAATACGTAATGCCTTCGATAAGGAACCACCTAAGGTTACGACCACTGCTGATCTTGATACATTGGGCCGATCGGCAATGTACTCTCAGTATTACTGGCGTGGCCGTATGCTTCACCTCAGCCTGAACAAGACTTTTTAAGCTCGGGTTGTCTTGTGACATGCCTCCGTTTGGGAGGCATGTCACGCTTTGGCGCAGCGCGGACTCTCCCCTCTGGTCGCCTTAATTGCGGTACCGTAATTGTGATACACCGTCTTGGTTAGCCTTTCCGGTTTACTATGGAGCGGGACAAACGCGATACAAAAGACCATTGACCCAGACACTATTCACTTTAATAGAGGGCGCTTAAACAAAAGACCGTTAAATAAGGGCCCTTAAATAGATCACCGCGTCATAATATGAACACTTAGACGCGGCATAAGATGAGTTTTATACCCGATGCCGATAATCACAGCAAAAGCGGATAATTTAAACGCGCTTAACGCCAACTTTGAACAGCGAAAATTACAGCAACCGCTGTTTTTAAATTCTGTACCCAAGTCCGGTACACACCTGCTCCGCAATATTGTGCGCATGTTTGTGCCAGTGGCCCAACAGTACCACGATGCCTTCGTGCAATTGCCGATCCTGCACAAACACCGACAAGCATTTCTTTCATCGACACCGAAACTCAGTTGGGGGCATTTGTTATTTGCAGATGATTCTGCCATAGCGCTGGAGA
>CALGJN010000213.1:0-4026 GCA_937920185.1 uncultured Cellvibrionales bacterium
ACTCCAAGCCAACCACTCCATCAACATTAATTTAGGTTTATATTAACTTTAGCTTAGCAGCTATAATTTAAAAGTGACGTGTTATATCACGTCACTTTCATTTGCTATTCTTGGCTCTAACTTCGCCAGCAATAAGGATCAATGGCGGCAGGTTTTACCTTTTGCGTTTTGTTTGTTTTGAGTTAATACAAAAAACAAGACCTGACGCTTGAATCGTTAAAAGTGTCCGTTAGACTTTAGCGGGATCAACCTGACCCCGCTGATGCCTTTTAACTCAAAATTATATCGACAGTACTTTAGAGGCTTAACATTTGTATCTTGGGCATGCGCATTTATGCGTTTTCACTGTATTGGTAAAAGTGCGTTAAAAGATATGATTTAAAAGGGGTATTGGCATTCCTGTCAGAGCAAAGTGCGCATGCGCGTTGACGCACCTTGCGTTGCGCGTTATTTCCCCGCGAATTTTTATAACTGCCTGATTCAGATGTCTATTTTCGAATTTCTGAAATTTAAGCGCGCGTTGCATGAGTATAAAGTGCGCACAACTTTGCGCCTTGCCATAAGCGCTAGTGTGGCTCGGCACTGCGTAAAATGAGCGCATGGGTCGTTATTAAGACAATCCAAGCAGTGCCCATGTTGGGGTAGTGGTAGCGCAAAAAGTGATGCGCAGAGACTAACGTGACTAAAAGCCAGGCATGCCGTTGACTTTGCATCGCGTGTTTTGGGACAGAACCCAACCCAGAGGGGTCTGTGATGCGTGATGGGCCAGTCACATCAATCAAAAAGTCAGCGGCCTAATCGCCCGATCGGTCAGATGATACCGCGGCGTTTAAAATCCTCGAGCTGGTCTGCAAGGCCCAGTTCTTGGCCCAATAATTGCTCGTTGTGCGCGCCCAAGCCGGGGCCAGGAGCGGTCGCTAGGCGCTCTTGGTCGAAGCGTATCGGGTTGCGCAACACCCGCAGTTCATCGCCGCGATGGGCAAGTTTGGCGCGCATTTGTACGTGCTCTACGAATGGATTGTCCAGCGCGGCGGGTAAGTCATAGACCGGCGATACCGGTATGTGGGTTTGCAGTTTGGCCAACCAATTGGCGGTCACATCACGCTGCAGAATCTCATCAAGTATCGGTGTTAGCGCATCGCGGTTTTTGGCACGATCTCGCATCGTGGCAAATCGCGCGTCTTGCGCTAATTGGGGGTGCTCGATGATGTCGATCAGCAAATACCAAAATTTGTCGGTCATGCACATGACAAAAATCCAGCTATCGGCGGTTTTCAGCAACTGCACCGGGGTTTGTGATGGATGAGAGCCACGCGGCAGTCGCTCGGTGCGGATGCCGTGGTTCATGTACCAAGTGCCGGGGTAGGTCAACTGGTGTAGCGCGACGTCAAACAGGCTCACGTCTACGTCTCGGCCCCCATACTTGGCGCGCCCAATTAACGCCGCCAGACATCCCATCGCGGCGACCGTACCGGTCATAAAATCAATGATCGAAAGCCCAAAGCGAGTCGGCGGCGATTCGGGCTCGCCGGTAAGCTCTAAAAAACCGCACTCAGACTGCATCAAGTAGTCATAACCGGGCCAATCTGCGCGGTTGTTATCGCGGCCATAGGCCGAGATATGCGTGCACACGATGTCTTCTTTGATCGCCTTTAGGTTCGCGTAGTCGAGGCCCAGTCGCGCCGGCTGATTACCCCTGAGGTTATTCCATACCACGTCGGCGGTCTTTACCAGTTCATGAAACAGCGCCTTACCCTCATCACTTTTAAGGTTCAAGGTGACGCTCTTTTTGTTCAGGTTGAGCGCTTGAAAATAGGCGCTGTCGTCTTCTGCCAATACCGTCGCGCCAGTCTGACGCGCTGGATCACCGCCGCTTTCACGACTTTCTATTTTGATCACTTCGGCGCCAAAGTCGGCAAGATACATTGAACCATAGGGGCCGGCACCGAACTGTTCGATCGCCAGCACTCGAATGCCCTGCAAAGGTAAGTTCATAAAGTTGATGCTCCGCATTGATCTAGCGTTATTCTAAGCGTTGCTTCGGACGCCATTCTTTCACTCTAGTATCGCCGTATTGATTTACATATGTAACATATATCGAACATTTTTACGCGTAGTCCCATGCAGTTGACGGTCGCTACTGATGTCTTCGGCGGCGTTAATGGTATTCTATCCGCCGCGGCACCGGGCATACTTGCATCCATATAGCTATCGTTGGATACTACGGCTTGTATATCCTAAAGCATTAGCAAGGTCGAGTTATTAATGACGATTAGACAAGACGAAGAAGTGGCGCCAAATCGCTATCGGGCGGCGAGTGGACGATACTATGAAGACTTTACTGTTGGCGACGTTTACGAGCATCACCCGGGTCGGACAGTGACCCAGCAAGACAATGCTTGGTTCACCTTATTGACGATGAATACTCACCCACTGCATTTTGACGAAGAGTACGCCAAGGGCAGCGAATTTGGCAAGCCGCTGGTCTGCAGTCCGCTAACGCTGGCTATTCTAGTGGGTATGAGCGTGTCCGATGTCAGCGAAAAAGCGATTGCTAATTTGGGTTGGAAGGAGATTGCCTTGGTTGCGCCGGTTTTCCCCGGCGACACCCTGTATGCCGAGTCCGAGGTGCTGCAGAAACGCCAATCAAAATCGCGCCCCAATGCCGGTATTGTCACGGTAAAAACGCTGGGTCGTAACCAGCATGGCGAACAAGTCTGCGTGTTTGAGCGCTCGATGCTGATACCGATGCGCGCTTCTGATGTTGATTAACGACAGGTATATGAGATGAATGATTTGGATTTTAACGCCAGCGAATACAGAGAAATGGAAGCGCAGATTCTCGACACTATCGACCGCTGGGTGGAGAAAGACGTCAGGCCAATTGCCCATCATTTCGATCAGGCGGATGAGTATCCGCTGGAGTTGGTCGAGCAGATGAAAGAGTTGGGTTTGTTTGGCGCGACAATCTCTCAAGAGTACGGCGGTCTTGGCCTCAGCGCGACCACTTATGCACGCATTGTCTCAAGAATCTGCGAGGTGTGGATGGCACCGAGTGGTATTTTTAATTCCCATTTGATCATGGCAAGCTGCGTGCAACGCGCAGGAACTGAGGCGCAGAAGGCCCGATTTTTGCCTCTCTTTGCCAGCGGCGAACTGCGCGGCGGTATTGGGTTGACCGAGCCCGATGCGGGCACCGACCTGCAGAGTATCCGAATGGTCGCGCAAAGGGATGGCGACGATTATGTGTTAAACGGCACTAAAACATGGATTAGCAACGGTATAAAGGGCAACTGTTTGGCTGTGTTGACCAAAACAGACCCTCAGGCGTCGCCTAGGCATCGGGGCATGAGTTTGTTCCTCTGCGAGAAGGGCGAGGGCTTTACGGTGGGTAAAAAGCTCAAAAAACTCGGCTATCGAGCCATCGATAGCGCCGAATTAATCTTTCAAGATTTTCGCGTTAGCGCGGATAATTTGATCGGCGGTGAAGAAGGTAAGGGCTTTGTGCAGGTGGCCGGTGGCCTCGAATTGGGCCGTATTAATATTGCTGCGCGCGGCGCAGGCATGGCGGCAGGCGCTACCAAAATGGCGCTCGCCTACGCCAAAGAGCGCAAAACCTTTGGCGTGCCCATCGCCGAGCACCAAGCTATTCAGCTCAAGCTGGCAGAGATGTCCACGCGCGCTGAAGCGGCACGATTACTGGTTGAGCAGGCCGCGGTTAAATTTGATAAAAATGAACGATGCGATCTAGAGGCAGGCCAAGCGAAGTTTTTTGCCTCTGAGGCGGCGGTCAAAAATAGCCTCGACGGGATGCGCGTGTTTGGCGGTTACAGCTATTCTCCCGAATATGAAATAGAGCGTTTTTATCGCGACGCGCCCCTGCTGTGTATCGGCGAGGGCACCAACGAAATACAGCGGATCATTATTGCCAAGCAGATGGTCGCGAGATCTAACGGCTAGGACGCGAGAGTTGCCCTGGCCGGTCGACATCAAGGGCCCACATCAAGCGCCCAGATTAAGCGCGAT
>CALGJN010000214.1:0-1772 GCA_937920185.1 uncultured Cellvibrionales bacterium
GACGTTGGCTGACAACTCACCGTCAACCATCGACAGGTTCGTGCGCTCACCCATAGGGCCAATACCTCTAAATGCAAGCCATAAAAAAACCGCCCTCTTGGAGCGGTTTTTGGTGCTAAATTCGCTTAGCCGTTTGCAGTAATATAGCTGATTGCATCGTTTACAGTAGCGATTTTTTCTGCATCCTCGTCGGGTATCTCAGCATCGAACTCCTCTTCTAATGCCATAATGAGCTCGACTGTGTCCAGGGAATCTGCTCCGAGGTCCTCGACAAACGATGAGGTTGTCTGTACATCTTCCTCTTTAACGCCGAGTTGTTCTGCCACCATCTTGATAACACGTTGTTCAATGCTACTCATATCTCTACCACTCCTAATAAGGATCTCTTATATTTTACTACTGCGACTTAACGCGTTCGATGCCTAAAACCCAAGGTTCGGGACGCGCATTTTACCCTACAATTAAAGAAAAGCTAACTATGATTAAAAAAACACGTAAAACACATGACAAACAATAACTTAACCCATGTACATACCGCCATTAACATGCAGCGTCTCGCCGGTAATATACGCCGCCGCGTCGCTTACAAGGAACTTGACTACGTCTGCGATCTCATTTGCCGAACCCAGACGAGCCAGTGGAATTTGCGCCAACATCGCCTCGCGGTTATCGTCCGATAACTCTCGGGTCATATCTGTATCGATGAATCCCGGAGCGACGGTATTAACGGTGATATTGCGCGAGCCAAGTTCCTTCGCCAGTGCCCTGGAAAAACCGGCCACACCAGCCTTGGTCGCCGAGTAGTTACACTGCCCCGCGTTGCCCATGGAACCCACCACCGAACTAATCGTGATGATCCGCCCCCAACGTTGCTTGGTCATCCCTCTGACGCAGGCTTTGGTGAGGCGAAACACAGCGTTAAGATTGGTGTCGATGACGTCCATCCAATCGTCTTCCTTCATGCGCATAATAATGTTGTCGCGGGTGATCCCGGCGTTATTAATCAGCACTTCAACAGCGCCATAGTCGGCGTTGATGCGCGCGATCACCGCCGCCAGCGAATCACTGTCGGTGACATCCAAACGCATCCCGCAGCCATCGATGCCCTTGGCGGCAAAGCGCGCAGAGATGTCCGACGCCCCGGCGTCAGTGGTGGCGGTGCCGATGACGCGATAGTTGGATGCGCCGAGACTCTCGGCAATAGCAGCGCCTATGCCACGACTTGCGCCGGTGACTAAGGCAAGCTTGGATTCTTCAGTCATATGCGGGTTCCTTTATTTTTTAGCTCCGTAAGAGCGCTGTCAAAACGATGTTTTTCATCTGTCGCAAATAGGTTCAAGTCTTTATCAATCCGTTTCGCCAAACCGTTCAGCACTCTTCCGGAACCGCATTCCACCAAACTATCGACCCCAAAAAGTCTAAGACGTTCAATACAGGCCACCCAGCGAACTGGTTTATAGATTTGTTCGAGCATCAATTGGCGGATTTTTGAGCCATCGGCCTCGACCTGTGCGTGAACATTGTGCACCACCGGAATAACCGGCGATTCAAAGCTCGTGCGCTCTAAACGCTCGGCCAAACCCTCGGACGCCGGTTGCATCATCCGTGTGTGAAACGGCGCACTTACCGGTACTGGCATCGCGCGCTTGGCACCGGCCGCCTTACACAGTTCTATGGCTCGCTCGACCCCAGCAACGCTGCCGGCGATAACCACCTGACCGGGCGCGTTAAAATTGACCGCGGTGACTTCATCACCGTCTTGTGCCCGATGG
>CALGJN010000215.1:0-7196 GCA_937920185.1 uncultured Cellvibrionales bacterium
GCATCCAACTGCAGTTGACCCCGAATCTGTAATTGACCCGCCAGCCACTGTTTTCGCGCCGCCAAGGGCTTTTGATCGGTTGTTAGCAAACTACCCAGGGGCTCTCCCGCCGCGATCCGGCTGAGAATGTTTTGCTGCGCGCCTCCGACAATCAGCGTATTGCACCCCGAGTGCGCCGCTTGGCGGGCGGCTTGTAACTTGGTTAGCATGCCGCCACGACCCACACCACTGCCACTGCCACCGGCGACCACATCCAAGTTGCTATCGCTACAAGCCGCCTCAGCAATCAATGTCGCCTGGGGATCGATCGCCGGATCCGCTGTGAACAGCCCATCCCGATCGGTAAGAATCACTAGCAGATCTGCGTCGAGTAAATTCGCCACCATCGCCGCCAATCGATCGTTGTCGCCAAAGCGAATTTCATCGGTAACCACGGTGTCGTTCTCGTTAACAATCGGCACAACTCCGTGGCCGAGCAGCGTATTTAGGGCGCTGCGAGCATTTAAATAGCGCTGGCGACTGGCCATATCGTCATGGTCGAGCAAGATTTGTGCGGTATGCCTGCCAAATCGCTGAAAGCTTGTCTGGTAGGCTTCGATCAGGCCCATCTGACCAACAGCAGCGGCCGCCTGTAATTGACCAATAGACTCGGGGCGTCGTGCCCACTGCAAGCGCACCAAGCCCTCGGCGATCGCACCAGAGGATACCAGAACGATTTCTTTACCGGTCGCAAGCAGGCCATCAATCTGCTCGACCCAGGCATCGATCGCCTGCCGATCTAGGCCGTTGCCGCCATCGGTCAGCAGCGCACTGCCAATCTTAACCACCCAGCGCCGACAATTTCCGACCGGTGCCCTAGTCATACTTTGCCGCCGTAGCGCTAGGCAGACTACTCCGCATATACCACCTCGACGCCATCGTCATCGTCATCCTCATCACTCGCTTCACCAGCCTGCTCCTCGGCGCGCTGGCGCCGCCTGGCATCCGCCAATTCATCAATCCGCGCTCGCGCCTCTGCCTGCACGCATTCCCGCCAACGCTCTTGTTCTTCGAGCAATTCTGGGGATGCCTGTTCGCGCTGGCGCTGGTCATCGATACTGTCCATAATCGCCGCGCACAAGGCCTTAGTGCCATCGGACATCAGCCCAGACATGCGGAATACCGGACCTTTCCAATCGAGTCTACGAACCACCTCTTGGCAACGCGCCTCAACCTCGTCGGCGGGCACTAAATCGAGTTTGTTAAGCACCAACCAGCGCTGCCCCGAATACAGCATTGCGCTAAATGACTCCAGCTCGCGTTCGATAACCACCGCGTTATCTGCAGCGCAGGCGCCGTCAATGGGCAGCATATCAACCATGTGGAGCAGCAGCCGCGTTCGCGTTAGATGTTTCAAAAAGCGAATACCAAGGCCAGCACCGTCCGAGGCGCCCTCGATTAAACCGGGAATATCGGCGATCACAAAGCTCTTTTCACCGCTCATGCCCACCACACCTAAATTTGGCACCAGCGTGGTGAATGGATAGTCGGCAACCTTCGGACGAGCGGCCGATACAGCCCGAATAAACGTCGATTTCCCCGCGTTGGGCAATCCTAGAAGGCCCACATCAGCGAGCACTTTCAACTCCAACCGCAGCGCTCGCATCTCCCCCTCTTGTCCCGGCGACGTCTGTCTCGGTGCGCGATTTGTACTCGACTTATAGCGTGCATTACCAAGGCCGTGAAAGCCGCATTGCGCCACTCTCAAGCGTTGATCAATCTCGGTGAGATCACCCAACACCTCGCCGCTGTCTTGATCGAGAACGGTCGTCCCGACCGGCACCTGCAACACCAAGTCTTCGCCGCCGGCGCCGGTGCAGTTGGCACTGCTACCCTGCTGCCCATTCTGGGCTTTAAAATTGCGCGTGTAACGGAAATCAATCAGCGTGTTTAAGCCATCTTTAGCGACCAGAAAAACACTGCCACCATCGCCACCGTCGCCACCGTCCGGCCCGCCTTTGGGAATATACTTCTCGCGGCGAAAGCTCATGCAACCGCTGCCACCCTTGCCCGCCTGAACTTTGATTAACGCCTCATCGACAAATTTCATTGCTCTAGTCTACCCCTGCTGATGCGCCGACGCCATGCCGATGCGGCTAAGTTGCCGATCATCGGCGTTATAGCCCTAAAAAACAAGAAGCCCTATAAAACAAGAAGCCCTATAAAACAAGAAGCCCTATAAAACTGCGACGCATAAAAAAAGCCCCGTGTGGGGCTTTTTTTATGCGTCTTTCAGTGGTTACACGGCCACCACTTCTGCATATTTTCTATTTCGCGGGCCCTTTTGAACAAACCTCACGACACCTTCTGCTTTCGCGAACAGCGTGTGGTCTTTGCCCACTCCGACGTTGACGCCGGCATGGAACTTGGTGCCTCGCTGGCGAATAATGATGCCACCGGCGTGAATAGTCTGACCGCCGTATACCTTAACTCCGAGCCGCTTACTCTGTGAATCGCGACCGTTTCGAGTACTACCGCCTGCTTTCTTGTGCGCCATTCTCTATCTCCTAATAATCAACCGGCACTGATGCCAGTAATTTTAACCTCGGTGTACCACTGGCGATGACCCTGTTGGGTTGCCGAGTGCTTACGCCGACGAAACTTGATAATTTTGACTTTTTCACCGCGACCGTGGGCGATAATTTCAGCAGATACTTTGCCCCCTTCGACGTGGGGGGTACCTATTTTGACGTCGGCGCCCTCGCCAACCATCAGCACTTGTTCAAAATCAATACTCTCACCGGTGGCCAGCTCTAATTTTTCCAATCGCAGGGTCTCCCCTTCGATTACTCTGTGTTGCTTACCACCACTTTTTATTACCGCGTACATATCGCACTCCAAGCTCGGTCATCGATCAGGCTAGGATTGACTGCGTCAGTCCTGATTTTGGAGCCTATCGAGAGGGCGGCAATTCTAATGGAACAGGCCACGCGAATCAAGCCTTTTCAGGCCTCCCAGTAAGGTCGCACGAGGTCGCTCAGCTCAACCAGATCAGCGAGGCATTGCGACCGGTGCATAAATCTCTACGATGGGAATAAAAGCGCGACGCATCGGACGATGTACAGTACCAACCACCGTAAATACGCTCGACCCCCAACCCCTGCAATTCGATCCGCGCCAGCGCATACAGATCTGCCAGGTAGCGGTCGCCTTGGCGATGAAAACAGCGCTCCACCAAAGCTCGGTCGGCAGCTCGCACAAGAAACGCCTGCCGAACGTCTTCACCGACCTGAAATTTTTCCGCTCCGATGGCAGGGCCCAAAAACACCAAAATCTGGTCCGCTCGGCTGTCGAAACTGGCTATCGCGGTCGATAAAATCCCGCCAGCCAACCCTCGCCACCCCGCGTGGACAGCCGCCACTTGATCGCCCGCTAAGTTGCACAGCAACACCGGCAGGCAGTCTGCGGTGAGGACCGCGCATACAATCGCCGATTGCTGGCTGTAACTGCCGTCGGCGCGACGACCGGCGAGCCCATCAGCGGCACGAATAACATCCGTACCGTGTACCTGATCGAGCCAGCAGGGGTCGCTGGGAAGTTGCAATTGTTCGCGCAATCTTTGGCGATTGCGCGCAACGCTAGCGCCGTCATCTCCGACGTGAGTAGCAAGATTATTAGTCGCGTAAGGCCCGTCGCTAAAGCCACCACTGCGCAGCGTAATCGCACTTCGCACGTTCGCCGGCGCCGGCCACTGGGGTTGTAAATAATCGCCCGGCCAGTCTGCCATCATCGATTGTCAGCCGCGTCTAGCGCGCGCAGTAATTCGCCAAAGTCAGCCGGCAGAGGCGCACACCAACGCTGCGCTTTGCCGGTCTGAGGATGATCTAACCCCAACGCTGCGGCATGCAGTGCTTGACGCGGAAAGCCCTGCAGGATGTCATCGCTGGCAGCCCCGCTAGCGGGTCGCGATACGGCGCGCCCACCGTACACCGCATCGCCGACCAAGGGATGTCGAATGTGCGCCATATGCACACGGATTTGATGGGTGCGGCCGGTCTCGAGTTGCACCCGTAGATGGCTGCAATGCCCATAGCGCTGGATAACAGCATAGTGGGTCACCGCCTGTTTACCGCTCTCGATCACCGCCATCTTAGTGCGCGCCTTTGGGTGCCGACCGATCGGTCGATCAACCACTCCAGCGCTGGTAACGCGGCCATAAACCAACGCTTCATACTCCCGCTTAACGGTGCGCGCCTGCAGCTGCGCAACTAGCGCGGCGTGTGCCTGCAAAGTTTTGGCGACCACCATCAACCCGCTAGTGTCCTTATCCAGTCGATGGACAATACCGGCACGCGGCACTTCTCGCAGTTGCGGAAATTGATAGAGCAACCCATTGAGTAAGGTACCATCCCAGTTGCCGGGTGCCGGGTGCACCACTAGGCCGATCGGTTTGTTGAGGACAATAATATCCGCGTCCTGATGAATTATATCGAGCATAATCGGTTGCGCTACCCACTCACCTTCGCGGGTCTGCGCAGCACAAATCACCAGTTCTTCGCCGCCTTTTAGTCGATAATCAACGCTCTTGGGCGCGCCGTCGACCAGCAGTTCGCCGCTTTTAATCCACTGCTGTAAGCGCGAACGCGAAAACTCAGCGAACAATTTTGCAGCAACTTGGTCTAACCGATGGCCAGCGCTTAGATCATCGACCACCGCGCAGTGCTGATGGGATTGGGTTGGGTCGTTTTGGTCGATTGAATCCAGAGTCACGGCTATGCTCTATACTGCTATTTTCGCTGACTGATCGTCCCCTCGGTATTCAGTCGCATAGACGACCGTATGCCGGTGCGGATAGATTGGTTTAAATAGTGCTCTGTGGTTAAATACGCGCTGTCGGCGTTTTGTCCACTCGGCCCACCTTTAGGAATGTTACATGAAAAAAGCGTTGTTTATTTTACTGATTGCAAGTTTTTCACTTATGTCGGGTTGCTCGTGGCTGGGCTGGGGTGATGACGAGACGAGCGAGGACGAGACCTCTGGCTACACCGAGAAAGACTTCTACGAAAAGATTCAAAACAGCCTCAATTCTGGCAATTGGTCCGTTGCAGTGACCAACTTACAACTGCTTGAATCGCAATTTCCGTTTGGTAAATACGCCGAACAGGGGCAGTTGGAACTGATCTACGCGCAATACAAAACCGCCGACTACGAAGCCAGCATTTCCTCGGCAGAACGTTTTTTACGCCTGCACCCGCAACACCCCAACGTCGATTATGCGTTTTACGTCAAAGGGCTTTCTGAAATTTCCCAAACCTCGGGCTTTTTTGACAGCTTTCTGCCGACCGACAACACCCTGCGTGACATCGGCACAGCGCGCAGTGCCTTTACTACCCTCACCGAATTGATTGCCCGCTTTCCGAAGAGTCCGTATGCGCCAGATGCGCGGGCTCGACTGGTCAATCTCCGCAATGGCCTAGCGCGCGCCGAAATCCACGCCGCCAACTACTATTTTTCCCGTGGCGCCTATTTAGCCGCCGCCAATCGCGGCCGCTACGTAGTCGAGCAGTTCCAGCGCACGCCCGCAGTGCCCGATGGTTTGGCGGTTACCGCTCAAGCCTATCATATGCTCGGCATGCAAGAATTGTCGGATAACGCTGTGCGCGTGATGCTCGCCAACTATCCCAACTACCCACAACTCGATGCAAATGGCGCATTCGATTTCGAGGCACGCATGCTATCTAAGGGCGATTCAATGTTGAGCAAAATCACCCTTGGTCTGATATCTCGCGCTGAACCGCCGGCTTTTGACACACGTAACATCTATAACCGGACATACAATGCCGAGGAAATTAGCAAGGTGTGTCCACCGAAACCGACGACGCTTGTCGCCGGCGCCATTGGCTCGATTAAGAGCATCGCGGCCAGATTAACCATGCAAGAACCCTGTGAGCAAAGCCAGCAGAGCACGGGGAACGGTTAGTAGGCTATTTAAATGAACGTCATTTAAATAAGGTACGTTATGGACAGAGAGACAATCTTAGCTGAGATGCGGGTCCTCCCGGAAATAGACAGCCAACACGAAATCGATCGGCGCGTTCAATTCATAGCCGACACACTCATCAAGGCCCACAGTACTGCGTTGATACTCGGTATCAGCGGCGGCGTCGACTCATCCACTTGCGGTCGCCTAGCGCAGTTGGCGATTGAGAAACTGAATCGAGACAGCGCCAGTCAACGTTTTCAATTCGTCGCCGTGCGACTGCCTTATGGCGTCCAGAAAGACGAGCAGGACGCGCAGTTAGCGCTCGATTTTATCGCGCCCAGTCAGCGTGTTACGGTCGACATTAAGCCTGCGGCGGACGCCTTACATGCGCAGGTTTGCAACGGCCTAAAGGCAGCGGGCCTTGCCGTACAGAGCGACGCCAAACTCGACTTCGCCAAGGGCAATGTCAAGGCTCGCGCACGTATGACCACGCAATACGAAATTGCCGGATTACTCGGCGGCTTGGTGCTTGGCACCGACCACTCGGCAGAAAACATCACTGGTTTTTATACCAAATTTGGCGACGGCGCCTGCGATTTAGCCCCGCTATTTGGCCTCAGCAAACGCCAAGTTCGGGCCCTTGCCGCCGCATTAGGCGCACCTCCGTCTATCGTCGACAAGACCCCGACGGCCGATCTTGAGTGCTTGGCGCCGCAGAAAGCCGACGAACAGGTTTTAGGGGTCAGTTATGACATGATCGATGATTTCTTACAGGGAAAACCGGTCGCTGAAGACGCCCATCAACGCCTCATCGATATCTATAAACGCACGCAACACAAGCGACAGCCGATTGCTACGCTCTACGATTGATTGCTACGCTCTCGGATTGATTGCTAGTTTCTATATTTGATTTTAAAGCTTGATGATTAATAATCGAGCATCGACCAACCGACAAGCTCAGTCTCGACAGTTTAAAGAAGGCTGTTTAGAAAAAGCACTGCCAGTTTAGAGAAAGTACCGCCAGCGCAGCACTGGGCGGGTGTGCGGATGGTGGTGGTGGTGTTGCTGATCGAGCGACAGCTCACTGTAGGGTGTACATTCTGCTGTGAGGCCTGTGGATGGCGTATCTATTGATGACTGCTTGACCATACCGCATTGCCCAGCCAGCGCATCCAACTCAAATCCCCCAAGTAATCGAACGATGGTCGCGTTGGGTAGAGTATCGATCTCGACG
>CALGJN010000216.1:0-7204 GCA_937920185.1 uncultured Cellvibrionales bacterium
TAGATTCGCCATAATCGGGCTCGGGATCTGGTTTCACCGCGTCTTGGTAACCGAGGGGTTGATCGGTCACCGCAGCTTTTGCAAGCACCGCCTCTACCACTAGGTCTTCTAAAACGACCGCTTCCACCGACTTGAGCATCTCCTCATTGGCGTAGTAGTAATCGACCACTTGCTGCGGATCGTCATAAGTCCCAGCAATTTCGTCGATTCTCGCTCTGACCGCTTCGGCACCTGCCTCCAGTTCTTCGACGCGCACCACCTCTGACACAATCACACCCAACGCTGCGCGATATTTTGCTTTACCGCGAAACATTTGATCCGGCAGCATATTCAAATCGATCTGCTGTCCGCCACCAAACTGCTGCACCATCTGTTGTTTTAACTGGGTAGTTTCGTTAGCTATTAACGCTTCGGGAAGCTCCACGCTGTTGTGCGCAAAGAGCTGCTCCATCACGCGGTTTTTAATTTTTGATCGCAGCGCATTGCCGAGTTCGCGCTGAAGATTACCCTCGACCTCTTCGCGGAACTTATCTAACCCGCCTTCAGTGACACCGAATTCTTTAAACAATTCGTCATCCAGTTCCGGCAAACTTTTCGCCTGAACGTCTTTCACTGTAACTTGAAACTCAACCGCAGCGCCCTTTAATTCTTCGCTGTGATAATCTTCCGGAAAACTCAGCGCTAGGGTCACTTGATCGCTCTGAGATGCGCCGACCAAGCCATCCTCAAACCCAGGAATCATACTGTTTGATCCCAGAAGCAATGATTGATCCTCCGCTTGACCACCGGCAAACTCTTCGCCACCTTTGGTGCCCACGTAGTCAATAACCAGTTGGTCGCCGTCAATCGCGGCGCGCTCTACCGATTCAAACGTGGCCTTTTGCTCGCGTAAACTGCTAAGCATTCTATCGATATCTGCATCCACTACATCGGCGAGTGGTCGCTCAATAGCAAGACTTGAAAAATCGCTAAGATCAAACTCTGGATAGACCTCAAAAATCGCCAAATACTCCAGTTCGGCACCTTCTTGGTCGAGCAAACCATCGATCCTTGGCTGACCCACTAAACGCAGTTCTTGCTGTTGTATCGCTTCGATTAAACTCGAATTAATCAACTCGCCAACCACCTCTTGACGCACGCCTTTGCCATACTGTTGCTTGACCACGCGAACGGGCACCTTGCCCTTTCGAAAACCCTTAATACTAACCGTCTTGGTGGCTTTTTCGAGGCGTTGCATGACCTCTTGGTCGACGCGTTCAGCTGGCAATTGCACTTTGAGCTTTCGCTCAAGGCCTTCACTCGACTCAATGGATACTTGCATTCATGCCTCTCTAAAAACAGTTAAATTGTAATTGGTGCGAAAGGAGAGACTCGAACTCTCACGGGTTACCCCACTGGAACCTAAATCCAGCGCGTCTACCAATTCCGCCACTCTCGCATAGAAATGACTATAACACTTTCGATTTTCTTAGGCCCTTCAATGAAACCATAGACCCGACGTTAGTCGCAGAAAATAAAGCCGAGGAGTGTGCCACAGGTGCCGATTTACAGCAACCAATAGTACCGAAATGTCTGACTTTTAGGCGTCTGGATGCTCTGTGTCTGCGCACGACCTTGTCGACCGCCAAAAACATCTAAACAAACCACTGATCTGCAGTCGCCTAACGCAACAAAGCAACAGCCGTCTGATAAGCCGACATATTGGCCCGAATTGCAGTTTTACGCGCGTGATTGCACCAGTGTCTTTGTCTGCGGTAAATATAACTCAGGTTGATTTTTAGCGCTTTAATATGTTGCTCCCCAAATGCCAACTGACGCAACCCGCCAGCGCCAAACCTAACGCCGAAGCGCACCGCCATGAAACCACATAAACCAACAAAGATGCCTAAACGAATTCATCGCGCCGACCGATAAGTGACCAGCTGCAAAGTACAAATGCGAAACAACGCCGACACTAACAACCGGTGTTGCGTTATGTGCGCTTGACCAAGGCATTGGGCTGAACGATTTTTGGCGCATTGGTGTCTATGCTATGCGCAATAACCGAGCTGCCGGGTAGCTGTGAATACCCGGCAACTAAATATTGAACAGGCCCGCCATCATTTGACGAGGAGGGCTCGCTTTGAGAAAAATTTAATGACAGATGCTATCAATGGGACATGCGATTAATAAGAGGTGCGATTAGTAAGAGATACCATTAATGAGAGATACCGTTAATGAGAGATACCGTTAATAAAAGATACGATTAATAAAAGATACTATGTTTGAGCAGTTAAAAACTTTTAAAGTCACCATCGACAGCGACTCTGTTGCCGAGATTTGCCTGTGTCGCCCGAAACAACTCAACACCATGAATACTGATTTTTGGCAACAATTTCCCGCCACGCTTAAAGTCATCGACCGGCATGCTCTGGCCCGCGTAGTGATCATTTATGCTGAGGGCAAGCACTCTTCTGCGAGTATGGATCGCGATGTCTTTGGCCATATAATCGATTCGTTTGAGGGCGAGCCAGCCCGTCGCGCAGAACAGTTTTGACGTGGCATTTTAGACTTACAGCAGGCCCTCAATGTTATTGAAGAAATAAGAATGCCCGTTATATCGGCCATTCAGGGCGCCTGTGTCGGCGGCGGCATAAACCTTATTTGCGCTATTGATATGCGTTTTTGCAGCGCAGATGCCTTTTTCACGATCCAGGACACCGAACTCGGCATCACCGCCGATGTCGGGACATTGCAGCGATTACAATCGGTGATGCCGTCTGGTTTAGCGCGCGAAATCACCTACAGCCGCCACCCCTAGGACGCAGCAGAAGCCGCTTTTTGTGGCTTTATTAACAAGGTCTATTCACGTACTGACGAGCTAATTGCCGCGGTACGTATACTGGCAAGGGCTATCGCACAGCATTCGCCTGTTGCGGTCAGTGGTACCAAAGTGATGCTTAACTATGGCCGTGAACACAGCGTCGCCGACAGTCTAAACTATGTCGCGACCTGGCAAGCGGGCATGTTACAAGCAGAGGATATGAACGAGGTGATGAACGCCGTAGTGGAAAAGCGCAGCGCAACATTGGCAAATTAAAAACCCCACCGCAGTGGTATAAAGTAAACCTATGAATAGGAACTTGGCACAGTCGATGCGAGGTTAGAAAATAAAACCGCAAATCGCGCCGCCAACCCTCGCCATTCGGAGCGGATTGGTGCGTAAATAACAGTTGCAAGCGGCGGCAAAAAAAATCATTATGATCGCCCTTCAATATCCACTGAAAGAATAAATCGATTTTATGTCTACCATCGCTGAAAATAGTTTCAAAACTTCGCCGCTCGAAACGCGCGAATTTCGCAACGCTCTCGGAGCATTCTCTACTGGCGTAACCATTGTTACGGCGCTGGGCCCCCAGGGAGAAAAAATGGGCATGACCGTCAACAGTTTTAGTTCTGTATCGCTAGACCCTGCATTGATACTCTGGAGCATAGACAGAGGTGCCAGTTGCTTCAGTGAGTTTATCGCCAGTAGCCACTACGCGGTGCATATTCTCAGCGCCGAGCAAACAGCTCTATCCAACCTTTTTGCGAGTCGCGAGAACGATCAATTCACCGGACTTGTCTGCGATAAAGGGATTGCCGATCTGCCCTTGCTACCGGATTATAGCGCGTGTTTTCAGTGCGCTGCCGAACACCAATACGCCGGCGGCGACCATGTCATTTTAGTTGGCCGAGTGCTGGCATTCTGTGATCGCGGTGCGGCGCCGCTCCTGTATTATCGCGGTGGCTATGCCAGTCTGTAGCCCTGCTTTCGACGACCCCATCGCGGCGATGAGGTGTTGGGCGCGCTGGCGCGGACAAGCGCGGCGGCGATAAAAATTTGATAGCGCGGAGTTGACCTTGACGATCTTTAGACCCTGCATCGACTTACATCAAGGGCGCGTCGCGCAAATCGTCGGCAGCAGCCTGAGCGAAGAAAACACCGCTGTAAACCACCTCAGCAACCATGACGCCAGTTATTTTGCAGCGCTCTATCGCGACCACAACCTGCGTGGTGGGCATATCATTTCTCTTGGCGAAAACAACCAACAGCAGGTGCTCGCGGGGCTGGCGGCGTTTCCGAATGGTCTGCAGTATGGTGGTGGAGTGAATCCCGACAACGCCACCCGGTACTTGCAGGCCGGCGCCTCGCACGTCATCGTTACCTCTTACCTGTTCGTCGATGGGAATTTTTCTTGGTCGCGTCTGCGACGCATCGAACAGACGGTCGGTCGCCAGCACCTAGTGCTCGACTTGAGCTGCAGACGCACCGCCGATAGTTGGACGATTGCCTGCGACCGCTGGCAATCGCTAACCCAACTAGAAGTTAACGCCGAAAACCTGATCGAGTTGCAAGCCCACTGCGATGAATTTTTGGTCCATGCCGCCGACGTTGAAGGGTTGCAGGCTGGCATGGATGATGACTTGATAGCACTACTTGGAAAGCACTGCAGCATCCCAGTGACCTACGCTGGAGGAGCGCGCAGCATAAACGACTTACAAAGAGTCGCAGAATTATCCAACGACCGTGTCGACCTTACCATTGGCAGCGCGCTGGATATCTTTGGCGGCAAGGGCGTCAATCTAAATCAATGCATTGATTGGAATCGTCGCTCCACGACCGCGGTCGATGGATAATTGATAACCGGTTCAGGGTCAGATCTAACCAAGGCCAAAAACCGCGTTAAAAAATCTACCAAACGTAATCAACACCGAGACCAAAACTGCGTGGTGTTCCCGGGAAATAGCGCTCATCGGTAAAACTCGTGTAATCCGCTCGCTTGGCGTAATCACGATCGGTAGCATTTAACAGGCGAACATAGACCGTTACGTTTGGCTTGAGATCCCAACTACCGCGAACATTGAACAGATTATGCCCAGCATAACGATAGGCGTTTCTAGGCTCCAAATAATAACTGCCCATGCGCACCCATTCGAGTTCAAGGCGTCCTTGAGGCGACGGTTTCCAAAGCGCGCGAACGCTGCCAAACCCTCGTGGTGCGCTGTCTACGTCGTTACCATCGATGGGCACCAAATTACCATCACCATCTTTTAACAGCGCTGGATTATTGGCGTACTTGTGCTCGGCATAGGTACCGTTGAGCGACATTTGCAGATTGTCGGTCAGCGAATAACTAACCTCTAGCTCGACGCCGCGATGTTCGGTCTCACCGTTGCTGACGTTGTTGTAACCGGAATCGCGAAAAATTACATTTTCCTTGCGCATCGCATAGATGGCGAGGCCAAAGCTGAGCGCGTCGCGTTGCTCCTTAATGCCTATTTCAAGACTATCGACTTTTTCGGGGTCGAGATCGGCGATCTGTTGGCCACGCTGCAAGCGGTACAGCTCGGTTGCCTGCGGCGCCCGAAAAGCGCTGGCCAAACGTACATAGAGATGCTGATTACTCGTCGTTTGGTAGTGCGCAGCCAAGTCCAGAGAACGGTTTTCATAACTGTTGACGGCGCTCATTGGGCGGCTATAACGGCAACCACCGAAACCACAGAAGGTACCGTCATCACGACTGCGCCCGCTTAACATACGATTGCTGTAATCATATCTGGCCATTTCATAACGCCCGCCAAAGGTCAGCGAGAAGTCATCTGCGAGCATCCATTTAATCTGCATAAAGGGAGCAATTTGAGTGGCATCAACTCGGTAATCGTAGTGTTTTCCGACTGGAATCGTCGCCCTTAGGAATGCCGAACCGGTGGTCGGATTAGCCTGCGTCTGCCGCAAGTAGGCCTCGGTGTACTCGGCATCGACTCCGGCGATCAGGTCGAGCGTTGGATGCCCCACTGAAAAGTAGGAGAGCTGCATGCCAAAACTTTTTTGGCCATTTTCTTCGAGCGGTTTACCGGGCAAGAAATGCTGCAAAAAATCCATCGTGGTATATCGGGCATAGGGCGTAAATTGCCATTCGCCGCCGTCAACAGGCAGATTGACCTTACTCCACAAACGCGCACTTCGAGCATCTCTAAAGGCTTCTGGGTTGGGATTAGACTCTGCAACCGGCCGGCTTTTGTAGGCATCTAATCCGGTAATATAACCGGCCGTTTCCTGGTTTAGATTCACCAGCGTCAAGCCACTCTCGATATCGAAAGCCTCACCCGCATAGGCATGGCGAAGGCTGAGCTTTTGCTGCCCGTAGCCAGCATCGTCACGGTAGCCATCATCCCTCGCCAAAGTTCCACGTACCGCAAATTTATGCTGCTCTCCGCCAGCGAGCGAAAATCGCATCCGAGCGAAGCCATGCTCCCCGAGATCAAATCCCAGTCGATCCGGCGCGGTAACGCTGGGCGTGACCACGTTAATCACGCCGTGCATTGCATTCGACCCATACAACGCGGTTCCAGAACCACGGAGAATCTCCAACCGCTCCGCGGCCTCAGTGTGCGCCTCAAAGAGTTCGTTGATATTACAAAAGCCAGCAGCACGCAACGGGATACCATCCTCGGTCATAAGAAACCCACCACAACCGCCGGCACCGGTAAGCACCGGTGATCGTATCGCCGGAAGATACTCTTGACCATTGCCGCGATTGAGATTTACCCCAGCAGCCCGATTCAATGACTGTTGCACGTGCGCATGCCCAACTAGGCGCAATTGGTCGTCGCTGATATTAGAAATACTGCCATTAACGGACAGCGCATCCGCCGGTTGGCGAGTCGCCACAGTGACCACCTGCTCCAGTAATCCTTCGCCTCGAGGGTTCGGCTTAGCATCGGTTGCAGCGTGGGACTGCGCCACTGCAAACATCGACAACAGCAGACTGATTTGAAAACCCCAATGGGTTTTTTTCGAACAATCTTGACCAATCATTACAACTCTCTCAACAATAAATTCAGCCGCACATGATACTTACACAGCGATCAAATAACGACCTGTTTATAAGCCTGCGACGATCATTTTTTGGCCGCCTAAAAAGCCCATCTTGAGCAAGGGCTGATTTAAGGCGATCGCGGTATTGGGTCGCACCAATCGCAGCCTGACTGTGGCCGTGTAAAACTCTCTCAGCCGGGCAGCCACTCGCGTGGATCGCTGACAACGCGCGCCCGTTCGCTGCCGTTCAAGGTATGCCTGGACGTGTTGATGAGGCGCTAGCGAGGGCTGCGCACAGACCACCCCCTAGCACCCCCTAGCACCCCCTAGCACCCCTTACCACCCCTTACCACCCCTTACCAC
>CALGJN010000217.1:0-2953 GCA_937920185.1 uncultured Cellvibrionales bacterium
ACTTGGGAGGTCGACTCGCAAGAGATCTTGGCGTCCCAAGAAGTTCACGATATCTCGGTGGCTTTGGGCGTCGACCCGGCGACTGACAATATCGACGCACTGCGCTATCACAAGGTGTGTATTTTGGCGGATGCCGATTCCGACGGACTGCATATTGCGACCCTGCTGTGCGCCCTGTTCGTGCGCCATTTTCGCGCCTTGGTGAGCGCCGGGCATATCTACGTGGCGATGCCGCCGTTGTTCCGTATCGACGTCGGTAAGGAGGTCTACTACGCGCTCGACGAGGCCGAAAAACAAGCTATGTTGGACCGCATAGAGGCCGAGGGTGTGCGCGGTAAAGTCAACGTCCAGCGGTTTAAAGGGCTGGGCGAGATGAACCCATTGCAGTTGCGCGAGACGACCATGGATCCAGATACCCGCAGGTTGGTGCAATTGACGCTGCAATCAGGCGATGACACCGATGCTACGCTGGATATGTTGCTGGCAAAAAAACGCGCACCGGATCGCCGACAGTGGCTCGAGGTCAAGGGCAATTTGGCCGACGTTGGCAATCTGTAACATTTAACCCAGAGAGAGTTCGCTATGAACGATATGGTCACCTTTAACGAGCGCGGTGAAGAGAGCCGATCGCTTCGCCAGTATGCGGAGCAGGCGTACTTGGATTATTCCATGTACGTCATTTTGGATCGCGCACTGCCGCATATTGGCGATGGCCTGAAACCGGTTCAGCGCCGGATCGTGTATGCCATGAGCGAGTTGGGTCTGAAGGCGACGGCGAAATACAAAAAATCGGCGCGCACGGTGGGCGATGTTATCGGTAAATTCCATCCCCACGGCGATGGCGCGGCCTACGAGGCAATGGTGTTGATGGCGCAGCCCTTTTCATATCGCTATCCGCTGGTTGATGGGCAGGGTAACTGGGGCTCTTCGGACGACCCAAAATCGTTTGCCGCAATGCGCTATACAGAGTCTAAATTATCCAAGTACGCCGAAGTGCTGCTATCCGAATTGGCTCAAGGTACAGTTGATTGGCGGCCGAATTTCGACGCCACCATGGATGAACCGGAAATACTGCCAGCGCGGGTACCCAATGTGTTACTCAACGGTACTACCGGTATTGCAGTGGGTATGGCGACCGATATTCCGCCGCATAATTTACGCGAGGTGGTCGCCGCCTGCTTGCATATGCTGGAGCATCCAAAGGCGACAGTGGCCGATTTAATGCTCCATGTAAAGGCGCCCGACTTTCCGACCAACGCCGAAATTATTACCGCGCAGAGCGATTTGCAGGCGGTTTATGAATCCGGTCGTGGTTCGGTTAAAATGCGCGCAGTTTGGCACCGTGAAGACACCGATATTATCGTCACTGCGTTGCCGTTTCAGGCCTCGGGATCGAAGATTCTCGAGCAGATTGCGGCGCAGATGCGCAATAAAAAATTGCCGATGATCGAAGACTTACGCGATGAATCGGACCACGAAAATCCGACGCGATTGGTGATATCACCCCGGTCTAACCGGGTCGATGTGAATGCCGCCATGGACCATCTCTTCGCAACCACTGATTTGGAGCGCAGCTACCGCATCAATTTAAACATTATCGGTATCGACGGCCGTCCGACGGTGATGAACTTGCCGACGATCTTGCGCGAGTGGATCCAATTTCGAATCGCCACCACTAGGCGTCGTTTGACTTACCGCTTGGAGCGTGTCGATCGTCGCCTGCATTTACTCGATGGCTTGTTGATTGCCTTTTTGAACCTCGATCAGGTGATCCATATTATTCGTACAGAAGAGCATCCAAAGGCAACGTTGATCGCCACATTTGGATTGTCAGAGGCGCAGGCCGAGTACGTATTAGACACTAAGTTGCGCCAACTCGCGCGTCTTGAAGAAGTGAAAATCCGCGCCGAGCAGACCGCGTTAGCAAACGAAAAAACCGAGCTAGAGCGTCTGCTAGGTTCCGATGCTCGGCTTAAGACGCTAGTAAAAAACGAGCTCAAAGCAACCGCCGACGAGTACGGTGATGCGCGTCGATCGCCGTTAATTGAACGCGGCGAAGCGCAGGCCTTTAGCGAGAAAGACCTGTTAACGGCGGAGCCAATCACCGCAGTTTTGTCGGAGCGCGGTTGGATTCGTGCGGCCAAGGGGCACGATGTCGACGCTACCCTGTTGAGCTATAAATCCGGCGATAGCTTTCTCGCGATGACCCGAGGGCGCAGTAACCAGAGCGTTTTTCTTCAGGATACCAGCGGTCGATTTTATGCATTGCCCGGCCATACACTGCCGTCTGCCCGAGGGCAGGGTGAACCAGCCACCGGACGTCTCAGTCCTCCAAGCGGGGCGCAGTTTTGCGGTATTTTAATGGCTGCCGACGAGCAAAAAATACTCCTTGGCAGCGATGCAGGCTATGGTTTTATAACCCAAGTTGGTAGTTTGTACACCAAGAACCGGGCCGGCAAAGCGGTGGTATCGATTCCCAGTGGAGGTCGGGTTTTTAGGCCGAAATTGATCGATGATGCCGATGCCTTGGTAGCGGCAGTTAGTAACGAGGGTCGCATGCTGGTGTTTGCGGTTGCCGACCTGCCGGAACTATCGCGCGGCAAGGGTAACAAGATCATCAATATTCCAGCATCGCGTCTGGCAAATCGCGAGGAGTACGTAATTGACTATGCGATTATTGGTCGCGACGAATCGTTGGTGGTGCACTCGGGCAAGCGTTACTTGGTGATGAAACCCAAAGATCTAGAGCACTATCGCGGCGAGCGCGGCAGGCGCGGTCACAAACTGCCCCGTGGTTTTCAAAAAGTTGATCGACTGGCGCTCAACATCACTTAGGCGCCGCGGATAGTTTCGGGCGGCCGCCGAGCAGGTTGAAACCTTTGAGAATGATGACGGCTTCTTGGAGCTGGTTGTCGTCGCTGATGTCTTCGAGTTCAGGCGCAGGTTGGGCGTC
>CALGJN010000218.1:0-3186 GCA_937920185.1 uncultured Cellvibrionales bacterium
AGGCCTCATCTCAAGTTAAAATCAACCTCGAAAAAATGCTCGCCGCGTTTGTAAATAATCTCGATTTTTCCTAGCGTGAAGGTATTAATATTGGGCGTCACTGGCGGTTGTTGCGCTCGGAATGAGCGCACTGTTAATCGGCAGTCCGGCGTGCTCCATTTAGCGTGTGTTGGCATAAAGATAGTCTGCGTCGACTATCTTTATGCCAATCGGCGCGCATTCATTTGGTAGTAGATCGAGCAGAGACTGGAGCGGGTATCATTGGGACTGATTTTGAGGCTCTTTGTGAGCCTTGAATGGTGCCTAGGTGCGGGCAGTAAAATACCCTTAAACTATTGATTTAGCGAAATAATAATATATACCGTCATAAATATCGCTAAATATATTTGTTATGGTGATAAGACAGGACGATTGATTCCGTTTGGGAGCACTCAAAATACCTTTTAGTCCGCCTGCGATGCCTTACGGCGCAGAAATGTAGGCGTTAATTGTCTCGGCTATATGGCGCTTTTTGTCTGCATCGATGACTGAGCCCATCGTCGCCTGCTGGTTAAACAACTCCATAAACATTGGTACACCGTCGATTTTCGATTGAATCATCAGTTGCTGGTTTTTCGCTATCAATGATCGCCAATGTTCACGGACAATCGCCCAATAGGCATTCGAATCGCGCCAGTACTGTTCGCCGGAGGCCCAGTTATGATCGGTAATTCTTTGGTATCGGGCGATACCGATCTCTTTAGCAATGACCGTTTGGAGCAGCTTGCCGCCGTCGCCACTTTTCTGTGGCGCTAATGCGACCTTTAGGTTTTCCTCTTCTTGCACCCACCCCGATGGCGTAATTGTATGCCTGTTGGTGCCCATTAGCACATCGTAATCGGACCTTGAACCTGACTCCCGGCGGGGCAGTGGACGCCAAGTCTCATCACTTTGCCAAGAAGAATACCCGCGGCGGTGATCCCAATTGCCGTGTGCCTGATAGCGAGGCGAATCGTCCACTTGATAAACTGCCTGAGACCACCGGTTCGCCACTCTCTCAGCTTCGTGTGTGCGCTTAATCCAGCGTCGATCGCCGGTGAAAGTAAAAGTCTCGCGATTCTGGTAGTGCCAATCTTGCCGCCAATGCTTCATTACCATGGGAGAGGATTGACCACCCTCTGCATCTAGCATGTATAGCACCATGATGTGCTGCAAGCTGATAAAATTTCCACTGTCTTCGATTACTTTTACAAATTCGGTTCCCCAAGATCGATAAGGGCGGCTAGGCTTAAAACTTTCGACGAAACCCACCGTCTCCAAAAAATCGAAACTGGCGCGAAATCGCCCTGCCATCGATAAAATCGCTAGCCTGTCACGCTCAAAATCGCTGAGTTTTGGATTATTTTGAAGATCTAGCCAACTCGCTGGTGGACTGGTATCAAGCGCAATGGGGGCACCCTGAGTGGTTCCTCCGCGTGGCGTCATTTCGATTGCCGGCACGTCCGGCCAGGCAAAAATATAGTTCGATGAGACAGCCTCAGCACCTGAATAGACCTCCGCTAGCGAATTTTTTGTAGCCAGCGAGAGCATCGCGATAAGCATTATAATTTTCAATTAAAACCTCATACTAGTCGAAATTAACAGTGGTAGACGTGGGTCTCAGAAATATGCGACCACACAACTCCACTTAAGATGGAAGCTACAAGCGGTCGCAGAAAGTTTAAATTTCACTCCAAAGAAAACTTTCTGAGTTAGTGCAAGGGACTATTTCATAAGTAAAACAGATGACGCTGTAATCAAGTATTCCTCGTGATGTTCAGCCTTGGTATAGTTTATCCCAAGGTCTTGCGCATAATGTTTTGCTAGTTCATCACTCAATACCCTTTTAGTTAAGGTTCCCTCGAGCGTGGCTTGCCTTCCAGAGCTGTCAGTTGGTAAGAAAAATGAGTCATCTGCAAAAACTATTCGAGCCCAAACATCTCCCTCCACAGCAATAAAAAAGCATCCCTTACGCTGGCAAACTTTTGCTACATTGGTGGTAATGCGGACTAACTTGCCATAATGTTTCTCGGCTTTGCCGACAATTTTTGTGAGACTCATTCCACGGTTTTGCTCTGATGGTAAGCTGCCAAAAATTTCGTAGGTATTTGTTTCTGAGATTGGCTCAGACAGGCGAATTGCCTCACTACTGACTGTTGCAGCCGAAATCACCATAGCAAACAGACACATACTTTGGGTAACCTGTGTTTTAAAATCCATAGCTGACTTATTCTATTTATGAGTGATCTGAGAAATCTCTATCCCACTGAATATCAACCTTTCCATCAAGGAATTGGTCGCAGTTCTGCTCGATAGAGGAAATCTTGTCAATCCACCAAGGGTCTTGGGGCAATTTTCTCTGCGCCACTTGAATGGAATAATACCTATTGAGAATCTCTTGACAGGCGTATTTGACGTCAAGTGCAAATTTATTTTCTATGATCTCTCCTCCATTTTTCTTTTGCCTTTGCGGTTAGCACATCGCGTGTCATGGTGCCTTTATTTGATAGGACACAAACTCACCAATCTTTGCTATTTTCAATAGACACATAAAAGGTCAAAAAATGATCCTTTTGGTAAAAATTTTAGAAGCAAAAGTAGCGTCTGCAATGCCTCCTAAAAGTTACAAAAAACCAAAGTTGCTCTTTTAATTTATTTGCGTTAATTGAATCAGTAATGCCATTTCCCTCAACAGTATATATTTCCTAACAATCGATTGTAAATGATAATTATTATCAATAATAATATCTTAATTTTACCGCTATTAGGGTTTTAGATACCTTTTACAAACAGCTTTTTAAGGGTTGAAAAATTCGAAATGCTGGGTTTAAACTTGCAGAGAATTACGCTTCATTGGTATTAATTAGAAGAGAACATCTTAGAGGCAGTTGATGCTCTGGTATGAGACTCAGTCCGAAGTGACTGAAGAATTCTGTGTTTGATACAAAAATGTCGTAGATCAACAGCAACTGATCTGGAAAAATAATAGCTATTGTTTTTTATATAGGTATGTTTCGGGTTTTTAAATGTCTTCGATAATGTCTACTGATCCTGTTTAGCATTGGAATAATCCGTTACTAATCAGGTATTCATGGATATTTAAAGCTATGAAGTGGTGCCCAGGGGCGGAATCGAACCACCGACACGAGGATTTTCAGTCCACTGCTC